>CASEGX010000001.1 GCA_949287505.1 uncultured Spirochaetales bacterium
GTACTGGCCGAAGCCAGCACCCGCATATTCAGACGGAAACCATGTTCCCGCCCCTGTCTGCCCAGGAGTTGTCCCCTGAGGCATAGCGCCTCTTGTAGTCCCGTACCGTATAAAGATTCAGTCCTGCAAGCTGCGCCGTCTTCTTATAACCGTAACCCTCTTCAAAGAGCTTTAAGCATTCCTGACGTTTTTCTGTTGGAATCCTTGTTCGTCTGCCCCGGAGGGATCTTAATTCTTCCATGATTCCCTCCATGACTCCTGCCTCAGCTATACCACTAAGGCAGGATTACTTTTAATACCCTTGGGGACAGATTATTTTACGACTGTGACAGGAACGCCAACGAGCTTCGTTTCTGTCTCTCCTGGTCTACCAGTTGTGATTTCAACATATACTGTATAGCTTGTTGCATCTGCCGGTATCGTCTGGCCAGAAACAACAGTTAGCAAACCACTTGAGGGGAAAGCTGTTGTAACTGCACCTGTGCTATCTGTAATCTGTGCAGTAAAATCACCTACTGCCCATGAACTATAATTAGCTTTCATTTTTGGTGCACCAGTTTCTGAAATTGCAACATTGGTAACACTGACATAATACGATGTAGTACAAGCAGGAATACTGATAGTCTTTGCTGATGTGTGAGCAGGATTTCCATCCTCATCTGTATAGCTGAAAATGAATGATACACTCTGAGCTGTCTTCTCAACACTGTAGTTTTCTTTCAGGCTACCATTATTAAGAACAGCAATTGCCTCAGAAGTAAGAGGAATCTGTTCCACTCTATTACCACTAGCATCTACAGACCAAAGCTGAATGGTAAGCTGGTCACCAAGGTAAACCTGAGTTGATGTACCGGATGTTGCGCCAGAAGCAACTGGTGTATCAATTTCCTCTCCATCGCGGAGATATACAACCTCGATACCTGAAACAGCGCCTACTACAGGAGCCTTAACTGTAATATCTACAGTCCAGTTGTCCGTACCCTCAATATCTGCAGAAGTCTTTGTTGTATTTCCAAAAAGGAATACTTCTACACTTGGTGTTACATCCTCTTCTTCATATGTCACGTCAGTTGTTGCCGCAACCTTGAACTCATTGGCAGAAAGCTCCCTTGTTGTGGCTCCATTGTTATAAGCAACAGTAGCAGTAACCTCAGATGTATCAATAGTTGTTGTAGATCCATCCGTTACACCAGCTGTAGGCAGGTTGCCAAGAGTTACAGATTCGACATCATATGCTTTAACAAGTCTTTTAGTTGTAACCGTTGCACCGTTTGAAGAATATCCATAGGTAGCAGATACTTCAGTCGTCGTGCTTACACGACCATTTGCGGAATTGGTTGTTACAACAATATCAGTGCCATCAACAGTCTGAGGTGCACTTCCATCCGTGAATTCAACATAAACAGAGAATCTGCTTGGGTCAAACATTTCTCCAACAAGGAAATCCTCATTCTGCTGAATTGTAATTGCCGAGACATTCTTTGGGATGAAATTCGGCGTTGTCTGCTCGCAAGCTGTGAATGCAACAAGCATCATAGCCGCGACCATGATTGTAAGAATCGTTTTCTTCATTTGATTCTACTCCTCTGATTAATATCACGGATAGGCTACCCCCCCCGGTTGTGTTTTGTCAAGGAGTTTTTTGAAGATTTTTTGATTCTTTTTGAAAATTGTTCTGCAATGAAAAACGGCAGAGCCGATTAAGCCCTGCCGCCTATTCATAGCTTTTTCGCTATTACATTCCCATTCCAGGATTTGCCGGAGCTGGTGGCTCTGGAGCTGGAATGTCTGTTACTGCACACTCAGTTGTGAGGATGAGCGATGCGATGGATGCTGCATTCTGAAGAGCAGATCTTGTTACCTTTACAGGATCAATGATTCCGCTTTCAACCATGTTGACCCACTTCATTGCATTAGCATCGAAGCCAACACCAGCCTTCTCGTTCTTGCACTTATCAGCGATGATGGATCCATCAACACCTGCATTCTCTGCAATCTGCCTGATAGGCTCCTCAAGAGCGCGGATAACAATCCTGTATCCAACCTTCTCCTCTTCGGAAAGCTTGGAAAGGTCGTTAGCAGAAAGCTCTTTGACAGCCTGTACGAGTGCAACACCACCACCAGGAATAACACCTTCCTCGATAGCAGCACGTGTAGCGGAAAGAGCATCCTCAACTCTGTGCTTCTTCTCCTTGAGCTCAACCTCTGTAGCTGCACCGACGTTGACAACTGCAACGCCACCTGCAAGCTTAGCAAGCCTCTCCTGGAGCTTCTCTCTGTCATAATCAGAGGTGCAATCCTCAATCTGCATCTTGATCTGTGCAATCCTGTCGCGGATAGCATCTGCAGAGCCAGCGCCGCTGATGATTGTTGTGTTCTCCTTCTCGACCTTGACATTCTTTGCTCTGCCAAGCATGGAGATATCAGCATTCTCAAGCTTCATGCCGAGCTCTTCTGTGATAACCTGTCCGCCTGTAAGGATTGCGATATCCTCGAGCATAGCCTTACGTCTGTCACCGAAGCCAGGAGCCTTTACAGCTACTACGCTGAGTGTTCCACGCACTGCATTGAGGACGAGTGTTGCGAGAGCCTCGCCATCAACATCCTCTGCGATGATGAGAAGCGGCTTGCCGGACTGGGCAACCTTCTCAAGAAGCGGGAGAAGATCCTTCATCGATGAGATCTTCTTGTCGTAGATGAGGATGTACGGGTTATCAAGGACAGCTGTCATGGTGTCCCTGTTATTGCAGAAATAAGCGGAAAGATAACCGCGGTCGAACTGCATACCTTCTACGAAATCAACTGTTGTCTCGATTGTCTTGGACTCCTCGACAGTGATGACACCATCCTTGCCTACCTTGTCCATTGCATTCGCGATCTCGTCGCCGATAGTCCTGTCGTTATTTGCGGAAATGGATGCAACCTGTGCAATCTCTTCCTTATCCTGGATCATCTTGGCTTCCTTCTTGATGCACTCGACAGCATCCTGGACAGCCTTGTCGATTCCTCTCTTGATGCCCATTGGGTTGACACCAGCAGCAACGCTCTTCATGCCTTCCTTTGTGATAGACCATGCAAGAACGGTAGCTGTTGTCGTTCCGTCGCCAGCGACATCATTTGTCTTAGCTGCAACTTCCTTGAGAAGCTGAGCACCCATGTTCTCAAACGGATCCTCGAGCTCAATCTCACGAGCAACTGAAACACCATCCTTAGTCACCGTAGGAGCACCGTACTTCTTATCAAGAAGAACAAGCCTTCCCTTCGGTCCAAGTGTAGTCATAACAGCCTTGGAAATCTTCTCAACACCGTTGACAAGCGACTTCCTGGCCTCTTCATTAAACTGAAGCTGTTTTGCCATATCCAGAATCTCTCCTTATATATTCAAAAGAAACATAACAGCCTTATTCAGCTGCCAACTTGAAAAATATACATAAAGCGATAATCCGGCAAGAGGTATTGGCAAAAAGCTGGCAGAAGATGGCACTCAGGATGGATATTGCTGCAGAAAATCTGAATACAGAACCAGAGGATTCCTTCTAAATGACATCATTCAAACTGATTCATATATCGAACACCATGTTCATTTCTGTCTTATTTATGCGACAAAATGTATTGGAATCTCAAATTTCAAGCCATTTTGCATACAACCAACAAAACTTATGCTAAAAACATATTCAAGGTGCTGAAAGCACGGCAAGCGGTTGTCCCTCCGACCGGGAGGGTTGCTGCAATCCTCCCTCCCCACCCTTATGGGCTATAAGGGAAAGGAGGTGCGCTATGAGTGATTATGAACTCCTGATGATTGTATTCACAGTTATTGGAATAGTAATAGCTACTTTAAAAAGCAACGGCCGCTTCGAAAACTAGCGACCGCTTTGTTTTTCTTCAGGGACGCCGCTTGCTGCAGCACCCTTTTCTATCAATATATTACCAGAAATCAGAAATCAGTCAAATGAACGCCATGATCAAATCCCCGCAGGATTTTAGCCCAACGCAATGTATTCGATACCATCACCCAAAATTTCTTCGGGTTCAGGCATAATGAATCCTCTATCTGAGAAGTGACAGTACCGCCTAAGCAAGCTTAGGGGCTTCCCGGGAGTATCCCAGGTCTTTTTCCTCGTTCTCGGAAACCATGCTTCTTATGCAGGTGCAAACCCTGCTTTCGTCCACAGTGGATTTCTCCGGAGGCTTCACTTCGCCGGCGTCCCCGGCTAGGGCCCTCAGGCCAAATGATTCCAGATTGAGACTCGCATTGCGGTCCCGATCATGGCGGGTATGGCATGCCGGGCACTCCCACTCCCTGTCACCGAGCGTGAGGCCATCGTTATGCCAGCCGCAGGCAGAACAGATCCTTGATGAGGCGTAGAACCTGTCAGCAGCTATCAGCGTCTTCCCATACCAGAGGCATTTGTACTCGATCTGCCTTCTGATTTCATAAAACGACGCATCATGTATGTGCTTCGCGAGCTTATCGTTCTTTATCATTCCGGATACGTTCAGATCCTCGATGGCTATCGCATCCGCTTGGCTGTCGCAGACGATGCTCCTTGTCATCTTGTGCATCGCATCCTTCCTGATGTCCGCTATCCTCTCATGAAGTCTCGCTATCTCCCTCTTCAGCCTCTTCCAGTTCTCTGACCCTTTCTTCTTTTTCGAGAGTATCCTCTGAAGGTGCTTCAGCCTCCTCTCATGCTGCTTCAGTGCTCTGGGATTATCATAGGAAGCACCATCCGAGCATACAGCAAGCCTGTCCAGGTTGAGGTCAACGCCGAGCACCTTCGGGTTCTCAGGAAGCTCCCGTGCAGGCTCATCAAGGCCATCGTCGAAGAGGCATGAGGCATATACGGTTCCTGATGGATTTACAGTGACAGTGATGTTCCTAAGCCTGCCTGCGGGCTTCCTGTGTATCACGGCATCCACCCAGCCGACTCCCTGGACATATATGCATCCTCTCCCCTCATCGACCTTTCCTTTCTGCGGGATGCGGAAGCTCTTCTTCGAGCGGTGCTTCGACTTGTATCTGGGATACCTGGAATCTCCCCGGAAGAAGGCCCTGAATGCGGAGCTCAGATCAGCTGATACGCACTGCAGCGTCTGCGCAGGCGCATCGGATAGCCATGGGTATGCAGGCTTCAGCGTATGCGCGATGAAGTTGTTGAGGTCGAATGCCGTATGGCTCTCCCCTCTGCGCTTATAGGACTTTGACGAGTACTCCAGAAGGCGGTTATACGTGAAGCGGCAGCAGCCGATGATGCGGCTCATCATCTGCCTCTGCTCGTCTGTCGGGTAAAGCCTGTAGCGGTACGCCTTCTGCATATTCTATTGTACCATGGAACCGGGGATCTGCATTATGAGAAGATCGGGAATTTCCGCATTCAGCCCCTATGCAAGCATA
>CASEGX010000002.1 GCA_949287505.1 uncultured Spirochaetales bacterium
CAATCCAATCCGAACGTTCTCATAATCGACCGCTTCTTCCCGTCGACGAAGATGTGCCCGGAGTGCTGGGCTCTCAATGGGAACATCACGCTTTCAGACAGGATATTCGCATGTGGATGCGGATACACTGAGGATCGTGATGTGAAGGCTGCGGAAACACTGCTACTTGCAGGAAAGCATATAAGGTCCTGCACGTGTCCGGAAGGGACTCGTACTCCGGTGGAGCGGATGTCAGACTTTGGTGCCTCATATGAGGCATGGAAGCGTTCTGCGTCGAAGCCGGAAGCTCCATCCTCAAAGCGTTAGCGTAGGATGGAGTGCTTCACCTCATTACACGTGAAAAAGGAACTTGCAATCCCTGCCTTGCTGTGTAATTGCAGTTGTTTTTAATGTTGACATTTGTGTTACACAAAGCTTCATCCTTGCCTCGGATATGAATAATGGGGATGGTTCAATGGCTGAATTGAAGCATGCCTCAACGCATTATATGCAGAATAATGCAGTAACCCTGACACCGTGCAGGAATAGTAAAGGCTGTATTGGAGAGTTCATTAGGAGTAAAAAGTATGGGAAAGAGAATTCTGGTTTTGGTTTACATGATATTGATTATTTCCTTCTTTGCAGGTTGTGCTGACAACAATTTCGTTTTGAGGGAATATTCTGTCGAGGGAACAGAAGTCAAGGCAATCGTTATCTCCGTACGCGACAGATGGATTAATGTTGCTCCCTCTCATGATGGTCAGATTCACATCGATTATTCGGAAAGCCTCAAGGAAGGCTATGATATCGGTCTTTCTGACTCCGGGGTTCTCACAATGGAGAGTGTGAGCCACAAGGACTGGACTGATTATATCGGTGTGAAGCCTTCTGCAGGTAACAGGAAGATATCTGTAAGGATTCCGGAGCGCATTCTCGATTCTCTCAGCCTGAGCACAACCAATGCAGATCTCAGCGTTGATGATATTTCCGTGTTCTCTTCAGTCTCTCTGTCTTCAAATGGAGGCAGCGTGAACATCGAAAACATCGATGCAGGTGAAACTGTTTCTCTGAATGCCAAGAATGGGGATATAAAGGGGAGCATTTATGGAAGCTATGATGATTTCTCTATCCGAACTGACGTGAAGAAAGGTGATTGCAATCTGCCTGAGCGGAAAGATGAAGGAGAGAAAAGCCTCTATGTGAAAATAAACAACGGAGACGCCGACATCGAGTTCGTCAATTAATGAGAAAAAATCTCATTTTTAATGATTTCTCATCATTCTTTAATCTTTGTGTGTTATCTTTCTGACTGTGGAGGAAAAGAAAAATGAAATCATCAGTAAAGAAAGCAATCATAGTATCCATGGTCGTACTTGCAGCAGGGATGGCATTCGCTGCAATCAATGAGAAAGAAGCTATCGAGATAGCACTGCAGGATGCAGGCGTGACGAGAGAGGAAGCTTCATGGCTCAGGGCTCATGAGGACAGAGATGATGGGCTGAGGTATTTTGATGTGGAATTCCGCACCGATGAAGGTGAGTGGGATTATGAGATAGACAGTGAAAGCGGAAACATCATCGGTTTCGATTTCGAGAAGTTCAGGACCGCAGCACCAGCGGCTTCTTTTGACAGGCCGCAGGCTGAAGAGATCGCACTTGCAGATGCAGGCCTTTCCAGAGAAGAGGCATCCCGCATGAGAGTTGAGACTGATCGCGATCATCACCGCATTGTCTATGAAATCGAGTTCTTCGGAGAGGATGCGGAGTATGATTACGAGATTGATGATAACGGAATAATACTCAAAGCCTCATGGGAGAAGAGGGGCAGGATTGCAGGAGACCGCGATGCCCGTCTTAGCGAGAACGAGGCTGAAGAGATTGCAAGAAAGGCACTTAGCTCTGATGCGGATAACCTTTCCGTATGGGAGGACTTTGATGATGGACGCTTCTGGTATGAGGCAAAAGCAGTCATCGGAGATTATGTTTATGAGGTGGATATCACAGGAAGCGGTGACGTGAATTCAATAAGCCGCGAGTATATCGAGTACAGACGCTGAAGCTGAGAATCCGGATCCGAAGGGGTCCGGATTATTCTCTGAATGTGACTTCCGCATCCCACCGGCCTGCAGCCTTCTCCAGTTCCTCCGGGTTGATTATCCTGCCGATTCTTGTGTAGCTGTATGTCGTGTCAAATGATTTGTAGAAAATAACGATGCAGGATCTTCCGTAGAGCATTATGTCTCCCTTCTCGACTCTCCCTGCAGCCTTACTATCTTCCGTCAGCTTCTTTGATAGATATCGGCATTTCTCGTTTCCGTTCATGTCTTCCATCTCAAATGTGAGCGGAAGGAGGGCCTTGAATTCCTCTGCGGCTTTTGTTGCTGCAAGTTCGGCTTCAAACTCTTTCCTGTTGATGATGACTTTCATGTTGTCCCTCCCTGTATCTGCTTGAGTGCAGAGCAACTCTTGCCAGTCTTGTCCGCTTCCCCGTTCCTCTGACGAGGTGAGTGTAGAAAACGACAAAGCAGATTATATGTGCAATGAATGTTACAATCCAAGAAATCGGGTACGAAAGATACAGATTGAAAAGTGTATGGTCATTTCTGAATACTGTATAGATCCAGAGTATTCTCAATCCGCAGGCTCCCGTTAATGATACGATTGTCGGGGTGATTGAATAACCCATGCCTCTTATTGATCCACAGGCAACATCCATCAGACCACACAGGAAATACGTGAAGCAGACAACCTGAAGGCGCTGCAGGCCGTATTCAATGACTGCAGGATCGGATGAATAGATGCCAAGAAGTCCCTTTCCGAATCCCAGTGCTATGCTGGAAAGGATTATTCCCACAGCCGTGACTATTGCAAAACAGGATATGAGCACAGGCACCACTCGTTCTGTTTTCCTCGCTCCCACATTCTGGCTTGTGAAGCTTGTAGAGGCCTGATAGAGAGAATTCATCGCCGTATATACAAAGCCTTCTATGTTTGAAGCTGCTGTATTTCCTGCCATTGCTATCGAGCCGAAGGAGTTTATTGATGACTGTATAAGCACATTCGAGATATTGAATACTGCTCCCTGGATTCCTGCAGGAAGACCTATCCTGATAATACTTCTGAGCTTGCTTCTGTCCAGGTGTAGTTCCTTCATCGACAGCTTGTATGAACTGTCACTTCGGATCATGCACCTAAGGACAAGAAGAGCGGATGTGTACTGCGATATGATCGTCGCAAGAGCAACTCCAGCAACCCCGAGACCGAACACGATCACGAAGAAGAGGTTCAGGAACACATTTATTACACCTGCTATGAAGAGATAGACAAGCGGTCTCCTTGTGTCTCCGATGGCTCTGAGAATGCCTGCGCCGAAGTCATAGGTTATGAGCGCCGGCATTCCCAGAAACACTATCCTCATATACAGAACTGCCTGGTCTATGACATCGTCAGGCGTTCCCATCAGAAAAAGCAACGGGCGCGCGAGTATGATTCCAAGGACGATGAGGACAAGACCACTCAGAATTGCAAGAAGCACGGATGTATGAACAAGATCGTGTATGTTCTTCTCTTCCTTTGCACCATAGTACCTGGCCATGAGTACGCTGCTTCCGATGGAGAAGCCCAGGAAGATATTGATGATCAGGTTGTTGAGCGCGCCTGTTGAACCGACAGCTGCCATGGCCTGACTTCCGGTGAACTGTCCTACGACTATGATATCTGCAGCATTGAAAAGAAGCTGCAGGATTCCTGAAAGCATCAATGGTACTGAGAAGAGCAGTATCTTAGGAACAAGAGGACCGGAGCACATGTCTATTTCATATGAGCGCTTCATACCCGGATGATACTCCCGCTCCTTTTGAATTTCCATAAATAATCTTTGTTTTCTCTGACCACTTGACTGTTAATTTCATTCACGATATTTTCATACAGTATCCGATATTGACGGTAATAGTCTCTTCTGTTACCATCGACGGATGGTATTACAGATTAGAGAGGTGAGAAATGGCAACGCCTAAGTATAAAACATCCAAGTCTAAGGCAGCATCCAGAAAGGCTGCAAACATGAAGCTCTCGGCACCGACTCTCTCAGAGTGCCAGACTTGTGGAAACCTTATTCCTTCACACCGTGTATGCCCGAAGTGTGGCTACTACGCAGGAAAGCCGGTTGTAGTAAAAGACGAGGAGTAAGCAATGACAGAGAATGAAGTATTTGATAAGGTCAAGGCACTTGTAGTTGAGAAGCTGAACATCGATCCGGCAAAGATTACCATGGATGCGAATTTCCGCAAGGATCTTGGAGCTGACAGCCTCGATACATACGAGCTTGTTTATGCTATCGAAGAGGAGACAGGAATCACAATCTCCGATGATATGGCAAATGAGTTCGAGACGGTTGGAGATGCCGTTCGCTACCTTGCAAAGGAACTGAATTAAATTGCTCTCTTATTTAGAGAAGGCTCCCGCGCTCTCATCGGAGAGGAAAAGGGAGCTTTTTTCATTCACAGAAAAACTCGGACTCCAATTCGGGGATTACAGACTTCTCAATCTCGCTTTCACTCATACCTCCTATGCAAATGAGTGCAAAGGTGAGGTTGACAACAACGAGAGGCTTGAGTTCCTCGGTGACAGCATTCTCGGTATGATTACCGCAGAATATCTTTTCTCATCCTTCACACGTTTCCATGAAGGTGAGTTTTCCAAAATCAAGGCTGTAGTTGTCTCCGAGGAAAGTCTTTCTGAAATCGCACTCTCTTTCCATTTTGATAAATACATACTTGTGGGACGTGGAGAGAGAAGCCAGAAGGGTACAATGAAGAAGGCAATCCTTGCAGATGCCCTTGAGGCCGTTATTGCTGCCCTGTATCTTGATCAGGGTCTTGATACAGCACGTGGCTTTGTTCTTTCATTCATTCCTCAGCAGGTTGAGAAGATGCTTGAGAACAAGCTTAGCTACAAGGATTATAAGACTGAGCTGCAGGAATATCTTCAGAAGCGCAGGGGAAAAGTCCCACGCTATGTCATCGTCTCACAGACAGGCCCTGATCATGATCAGACATTCAGGGTGAATGTCGAGATGGGAACAAAGGTATTCGGACCAGGAGAGGGACGCAACAAGAAAGCCGCAGAGCAGGCTGCTGCGCGTATGGCTCTCATTGCGCTTGGCATTGAGCGAGGCTGAGTGCTCTTTTCTCAAGATATTCTGGTTTGTTTTTCTCTGGCTCTTCGATGACTTCGTCAAGAAGAGCATGGAGTATTCTTCCCATTTCCGGCCCCGGAGTTATTCCGATTTCCTTCAGTCTTGTTCCATTTATCCTCAGATCCTTGATTGTAAGAGCATTCTCCTTTTCCAGTTCTGCATTTATACGTTCGGAGAAGGCCAGAAGATTATCCGGGACAGGCTGATGGCCGACAGTTGCAGAGATATCCGCAACACGGAGGAAAAACAGGTCATTTATATTCTCCACCCCGATTCTGTTTATGAATCTCCTCACTGCGCTGTCAGTCCAGTCCGGGGTATAAGCGAACATATGGTTGCGTATAAGATGAACAACGCGCTCTCTTTCCTCGTTTGATGTTTTCAGGCGTCGGAATATTCTGTCTGTCATATCCGCAGAGACAGCGTCATGTCCATAGAATGTCCATTCCCTGTCCTTGTCTCCCTTCGCCCTAGTCTCTCTTTTCCCGATATCATGAAAGAGGGCAGCAAGCTTGACAGTGAGAGAGTAGCCATGATCTCTGGCACTCTCGAGAGCAAGGACAAGATGCTCGTAAAGCGTCTCCCTGTGCATTCCTCCCTGCTCAAAACCGTATGTTCTTGCAAGCTCCGGAAGAATCTCGTCCATGATGCCCGTTATTCTCATTGCTTCAAGCCCCTCTCGCGGTTCCTTGCCGTCTATCAGTTTCCACAGCTCTTCCTTTATTCGCTCTGCAGAGACATTTGTTATTGTGCTATGAAGCTTTTCCATTGCGCTGAGTGTGTTCTTTTCAATTCTGAATCCAAGCTGGGATGAGAACCGTGCGGCTCTCATCATCCTCAGCGCATCTTCTGAGAACCTCTTTTCAGGTTCCCCTATTGCGCGTATGACCTTGTGTCTCAGATCCTTCATCCCGCCATGCAGATCTATTATCCTTCCATCCGGAAGAGAGGCGGCGAATGCATTGATGGTGAAATCGCGGCGCATCAGGTCCTCTTCAAGTGATTTCACGAAACTGACACTTTCCGGATGCCTTGAATCAAGATAGTCTCCTTCTGTGCGGAATGTGGTTATCTCATAATGATTGCCATGGAATATGACTGTAACGGTTCCATGTTTTATACCTGTGTCGATTGTGCGTCTGAAGAGTTTCTTAACCTCATCAGGTTCTGCATCGGTCGTGAAGTCATAATCACTGTTTTTCTTACCGAGTATGTAATCTCTTACAGCTCCTCCGACGAGATACAGAGAGAACCCGGCTTTTCTGAAAACCGAGGCAAGCTCTGAGATATCGCTGGAAATCTTCATCCGCATACTGAAAGAATAGCAGAATCGGGGTAAGTGATGAATATCATTAAACGCAGTATAAATCCTCTCCTGATATCTCAATTATTGAATTATCTGGTTCCTCGAATCCTGAGCTTGAGATATCCCCAAAGCGTGAAATACTTAATTCGTCGATTTCCTCCACTTTCTTTTTCTCTTTTCTGATAAGAGATGCTGGAGCTTTTCCATCAAGGAATCTGCATTCATAAATTTCGAATCCCGTTGTTTCAAGGGCAACATCGAATTCTCCGTTTTTCTTGACGTTGTACCAGTAGTTGCTTTTTTTTCAGAATATCATTGCGAGTACGATATTTTATTGACTTTTATTACCGGGGGGGGGTAGCCTAAAGAGGAGTTGGAGGGTGATATGAGGAGAAGAATAGGCTATGCCCTTATTATAGTCTCGGTCATTGTGGCCGCAGTCGCCTGCCAGCCTAAGGCATGGTGGGAAGAGGATTACTGGTGGCCGGACAGGTTCCCGGGAAAGCCGGAAGGGCAGGATGAGGTTCAGGTACAGGATATTGTTCAATCATTTGAGACTTATGGAATACTGCAGGATGTTTTCAATCCAGATGGTGTCCATATGAATGTCAGATGGACTAATACAGATCCTGTAGTGTATAGCCGCAGCGGCTTGATGAATGATGTCAAAGCTGCACTTTATGCAACTGTTTCATTCAATGAATATTCTGGAACCGGAGTGGTTGATAAGGATTTCTCGATACAGAGTGGAGAAATCGTATTCGAGTTCAAAGTTGATGGAGATGTTTCTTCAAGCGGCACTGTGAATGCTTTGTCATACACTGGCCACGTGACTAGAGATCTCATATTCAGACATGAGCCAACAGGTTCATCTTATAGTGTATCCGATCTTTCTGGGATATCCGGAGGGATTGTTGATGAAGCATCCAAGCCAGAGTTGGTTGTCGATGTGTCAGATCAGCTGGATGTGTCACTGTCAATTGATTCTTCTATATCTCAATTTGAAACGGATCAGGATATCATTGCAGTGATTGATGGTTCTGCTGTTGATACTGAAGCAAGCGAAGCGGATCTCGAGGTTTTGACAGGTCTTGTTGCAGAAGATGAATGGCTGCGGTTATTTGTTCATCCGGATGCTGACGGATATTCAACTCAGATAACACAGGATTCTGAGGGTTATACAGGAACGATTATCTTTGACGGATATAGCCGTGATGGATGGACAATTGAAAGTGGTAGCATCTCCTATCGGTGGGAAAATATTTCATACAGTGGAACCACTCTTATTAGGGTTAATGAATATACAGCCAATATATCAGAAAACACACCACTTCGATTTGTGTCTGAGGATGGGAAATCTGATATCAGGATTTCTGCTACAGGTCTTAGTGGTGATTGCATGCTTTATGCTAACAGAAAAACAGGTTCTGCTGAGCCTTTTGATATCTGGGAATGGGATTCTGATTTATCGGGCGTTCTGAGTATCGATGGAAAGGAATACAGCCAGACAGCACCATATGTTCCTTCATCATTAGGAGAACTTGGCATAAGAGGAGCTGGTACAGAAAGCAATCCATATAAGATTGATTCGGAAGCGCAGCTGAGAGGTCTTGCAAAACTTGTTAATTCCGGAACTTTTGATACATCGGATAAGTATTTCTGTCTTGTCGATGATATTGATCTTGGAAATCGCGAATGGATTCCGATTGGAACCGTGGATGGAAAGACAATGATTGACTATCAGGGGACTAAGGATTCTGAGCTGAGCAGCATCTTCAAAGGCCATTTTGATGGTAACGGTCATACAATCAGCAACCTGAAGATAACACCGGGGCTTATTGATTCCCCTTATGTTTCTTATTCTTCTTCGTATCAGGGACTCTTTGGAATTGTTTCAGCTGGAGCTTCAATCAGTAATCTGACAATAGACAATGTCGAGATTATCGGAGGAGGCTTCCTTGGAGCCTTTGTTGGCTTTATTCCTCAGACTGATAGTGATGAAAAAGCTGTGCTTGAAAAGCTTCATCTGACAGGGGATATAGAAATCACAGGAGATTCTGATATCGGCGGCATACTTGGTCGTTGCTGCTACATGACTGAACTTGAGATATCAGATTGTTCTGTAGATGGGAATAACGGAAGCTATATACGTACTCCGGAGAATCTAAACAGCGGAGCAACAAGTTTTGTCGGTGGAATTATTGGTACTGCGTATTCAAGAGGGGAAGGAACGAAGCTTTCTGATTGCTACGTATCAAATCTTGATATATCTGCCTATGTGGAGTGTGTAGGAGGTATAACAGGTCATTTTGAAATGGGAACAATAACAGATATAAGTGTTTCCGATACTGATATTTCCCTTACGGGTTATTCTTCCACATTGGCAGAGGATACAGCGGAGGCTGTCGGAGCTGTCAGCGGGTCAGTGAGGGGTGCAGTCGGAGCGGGAAATGAACCAACAACTACCCAGGTGACAATTTCCGGAATGGAGTTTGAAAATGTCACACTCAATTTTCCTGTGCACACGGATATCAATCTTTATGGTGTTGTTGGGCGTTTCCGTGACAATGACCGTGATAATTCTAAGCTGCATATTACCGTGGAAGGAGAAGGTGAGTCTATTCCAGAGGGAATAACAATCAACAATCCGTAAAACCTTAACAAAGCATTTGTTTTGGAGGCTCATGGTTTAATCTGTGGGCCTTTATTTTTGAAATTCGGATTTGAAATGCATTCTCTAAGCGGAGTAATTTATTGACTTTTCTTACCGGGGGGTAGCCTAAGATGGAATTGGAGGGTGATATGAGGAGAAGAATAGGCTATGCCCTTATTATAGTCGCGGTAATCTTGGCCGCAGTCGCCTGCCA
>CASEGX010000003.1 GCA_949287505.1 uncultured Spirochaetales bacterium
ATCTCTTCCATTATCTCTGGAGAGGTGTCCGAGTGGTCGAAGGTGCACGATTGGAAGTCGTGTATGGTCGAAAGCCATCGGGGGTTCGAATCCCCCCCTCTCCGTTTTTCAGCAGCAGATACTTGGCTATGTACGCCGCCCAACCCCGTCAGGGCAGGGATGCAGCAGCGGTAAGCGGAATGTGCATGAGACCAGGACCATTTGCTGCTGTTTCTTTTCAAAAAAAAGCCCCTCACATTGAGGTGAAAACTCAAACGCAAGGGGAAAAGGCAGGGCGCTTATATCGCGCCATAATGAACAAGCAGCTTCTCTATATCTGTATTATGTATACGCTTCAGTGCCTCCTTCATTACAAGTCTTTCCTTGACAGGAAGATCCATCTCAGTAAGTTTCTTTCCATCGCGGAGAGAAACAGATGCCCGGACAAGATCCCTGACATCAAACGCGCTTGACCATACTTCAGGAACTCCGCGCTCCACTCCGAGAAGAGTATATACAGCCTCCATTGCAGTTCTTATTGAGTACTCCGTCGTGAATATCGTATCGCGTTCTGTTTCAGCGAACTGTCCGATGAAAGCGAAATTCACGGCTCCATCAGGAACGACAAGCGGCCTGTCGCCAAGACGCCTTGGCATGAAGAATGCGGTTATGTACGGCATCATGCATGGAATCGTATTGCAGCTTTCCTCTGCAATTGCAGGAATCTCCTTCTCTGGCACCCCTATGTGATACAACCATTCCATTGCAATTTCCTTTCCGGTGCAATCACACATCATCTTGTCTACGAAATCTCCCTTTACAAAGGGGAAAAGACCATATATCCATCCAACAAGTTCATTCTTTTTCTGTGTCCTGAACTGAGGCTGCCTGTTGAATGTCCAGCTGAGAAGCCACGATGAATCCTTTGCCGTAACGATTCCTCCGGTCACGACCTTCCCAGAATATGGATTTCTGCCGGTTATCTTCTCGATATATGGAACAACCTTGTCATCCTTGAGAGTAACTGTCGCACTCATCCATGTGGTCTTCTCAGGATCTGAACAGAATTTCTCCGGATGACCGAAATCATCAGACTGCATCGCAATTCTCTTCCAGAGATCCCATCCGCCTCCCTCTTTCAGTTCCGGACAGTAAGAAGCTGCACTGTCCTGACTTCCAAGGGTACTGTTCTCAACGCATCCCCCTGGTGTGATAAATAGAAGATCATCGTCCGTGAGATCTATCACCCCTCTTCCATCCTTTCCTGTCCATGATATTGATACAGCTCTCTTGATACCGTCTTTCACGGAGAAATGGACATCTGTGACCTTTGTATCCGTGATGATGTCCACACCATGATTTCTTAGATACTCCTCGAGCGGAAGAATCATGGATTCATACTGGTTGTATTTCGTGAAACGAAGTGCTGAGAAGTCAGGAAGACCATCAACATGATGAATATAACGTCTGATGTAAATCTTCATCTCCAGTGCTGAATGCCAGTTCTCGAAGGCAAACATTGTGCGCCAATAAAGCCAGAAATTGCTTGAGAGGACATCGTCTGAGAAAACATCCTCAATAGTCTTGTCATAAAGCTCCTCATCGGGAGTGAAGAAAAGCCTCATGATCTCCATCTGTGCTTTATCAGAGAGAGCGAACTCTCCCCTGGTCTCTCCATCCTGCCCTCTTTTCTTTGTTGCTCGCATCAAAGAGTAGTTGGGATCATCTTTGTTCAGGTAGTAATACTCATCGAGGACACTCAGCCCCTCTGTCTCTATCGATGGTATTGAGCGGTACAGGTCCCACATGCATTCGAAGTGATTATCCATCTCCCTTCCGCCACGCATGACATATCCCAGCCCGTCATACATATAGCCATCACAGGCACCACCGAGGATGGAATCCTTCTCGATGATGTGAACCCTGCCTCCATCGAGATAGGCATCGCGGACAAGAAAAGCCGCAGCTGACAACGCAGCAAGTCCTGATCCGATTATATATGCAGATTTATTTTCTGCATCCTCTCTCTTTCTAGGCTTAACGAACGCCTCATAGTTTCCACTGGAATGATACATTTATCTTCCTCCTGCTACGAACATAACGAGAGGAAAGGAAAGCGCGTATTTACAATATCTTGGGTTTGTAAGGATTTCTTTCAGATGCTTATAGGTGTAAGGAGGAAAAGGACTTCAGGGCATTGTCAAAAGCACCGTCCATCACGCACTCAATACGTTTCATTATATCCTCGGGCTTCTCTCTCAGGCCGCTTTCGACCCAATCAAGCATGATTCCTATAAACGCGTATGAATAGAAACTGGCTATGAAGAAGCAATCATCACTGAGGTGCACAGCCCTGGTATTCTCCTTCAGCACAGATGAGATAAGCTCGACAACCGGGCCTCTGAGTATTCTCTCAAGCTGTTCCCTGGACATGGAGCTATATGCGTTATGAACGAGGGCATAATCCTCTCCGACTGCATGGAAGATGGAGAGAAATCCCTCCTGCCAGGTATCATATGTCTTGCGTCCTGATAGTATTTTTGTGATATCCGAAGAGATGATCCATCCTATCAGATCATATATATCATGAAAATGGTAATAGAATGTCATCCTGCTTATACCGCACTCTGAGGCAATATCCATCACGGTAATGTGCGAAAGGGGCTTCTCCGAAAGCAGCTTCTTAAGGGAGGCAGCAATTGCTTTTCGTGTCAGATCATTCATATTCTCAATATTAACATATGCCCTTATGCAAGGGACAACATCGTACAATCATGCTATAATCACCGAGCGGAGGAACAATGG
Source organism: uncultured Spirochaetales bacterium (assembly GCA_949287505.1). Lineage (GTDB taxonomy): Bacteria > Spirochaetota > Spirochaetia > Sphaerochaetales > Sphaerochaetaceae > Ornithospirochaeta. The sequence continues at coordinate 2,785 of CASEGX010000003.1, forward strand.
CAGCATCCTATGAAGTAACAGCTACAAGAAAGAGACCCCAGGACTTTGACCGTCTGGTTGGTCAGGATTTCGTTGTCTCCACGCTTGAGAATGCAATAAAGGAAAACAGGATCGCACATGCCTATCTTTTCTCAGGCCCACGCGGCGTCGGGAAAACCAGTTCTGCAAGGCTCCTTGCAAAAGCTCTCAACTGCGAGAAGGGCCCTACCCCACATCCGTGCGGAGAATGTGATTCCTGCCGTTCCATAGCCCAAGGCAAAGCTGTCGATGTCATAGAAATAGATGGTGCATCAAACACGAGCGTCAATGATATAAGGGCAATCAAGGAAGAGGTGATGTACCCACCGCAGACCTCACGTTACAAGATATACATAATCGATGAGGTCCATATGCTCTCGACTTCAGCTTTCAATGCACTGCTGAAGACCATTGAGGAGCCACCTGAGTACATCATATTCATCTTCGCCACTACAGAGCTGCAGAAGGTTCCTGCTACAATCCGCTCAAGATGCCAGCAATTCAGATTCAACCTGATCGGGCAGGATCTCATCATCGGATGCCTGAAAAGCGCTGCAGAGGACCTGGACATTGAGGCAGACGAGGATGCGCTTTTCTGGATAGCACGGGAATCCACAGGCTCCATGAGGGATGCCTACACTCTCTTTGACCAGGTTGCCGCATTCTCAGGAAAACATATAACACTGCAGAAGATACGAGAGAAACTGTCCATTGCAGGCTTCGCAGCCATTTCAGATATCGCAAGAGCTGCATTGACAGGAAATACGGAGAAAGCACTCTCTTCCCTCTCGACGCTTTTTGATTCAGGAGTCTCGGCAGACCAGATCATCAAGGATTCTGCGGAATTCTTCAGGACCCTCATGCTCTACAAAGCCGGAATAAGGCGCCCGGAAATCCTCGGCTCTGCTCTTTCAGATATCCCGGAGGACATCATCAGCATGCTTTCAGATGAGCAGATAGAGGCAGCGCTGAAAGCTTTCCTGAATCTTTACAGAGACGTCCGCTACTCGCTCTCCCCACGGTTTGAGATAGAACTGATGGTTCTGCGCCTCTCTTCCCTTCCTTCTCTTGTGTCTCCCTCTTCCCTTGTCAGGAAACTCGAGGACATGAAGAAAGGCATCGCAGAGGGAAGCATAGTCGTAACGGCACCAAGAAAAACAGTTACCGTAACAGCCCGGAATGCTGACGATGTCAGAAAGGAAACAGCTTTTACGGAGAAAAAGGAAGAGGCTCCCTCTGAAGAGAAAGAGGACGAAGGAGAGACAGAAGATATTGAAAAAGAGAAGCCCTTTACTCTAACGCTCAAGGATCTTCCGGCCATACAGGAAGCCTTGAGAAAAATGGGAAAGTCGATTGCGGCAAGATACATCACTTCTGTAGAGAAAATAGAAGAGAATGATGGGGTCATAACTTTCCATCTCTCAAAGGCCCTGGCATACAACAGCCTCAAGAATGATGAGAAAAGCATCTCAGCTGCCATAGCATCCGCATTCGGAGAGAGCATCGCAATCAAACTGAAGCTAGAGGAAAAGGAAAATTCAGACTCCGCCTTCTCCCCCCAGATGAAGGAATTGAAATCCTTTTTCGGAGGAAACCTTATAAAAACCAAAGAAGACGAAGACAGTAAGGAGATAGTAGAGAATCATGCCACTGAACATGAACCCGTTCGAACTGATGAAAACTATGGGCTCGATTCAGAGCCAGATGAAGACAATTAAAGAGGAAATCGGAAAGATAACAGCAACAGGCTCTGCTGGAGCCGGACTTGTCGAAGCTACGGTGAATGGAGAATTCAACGTGCAGAGGATAACGATTTCCGATAGTGCAATGGCAATGAACGACAAAGGCGCAATCGAAGTCCTTGTCGCCTCCGCAGTCAATGATGCAATTGCAAAAGTGAAAGAAGCTACAGAAGCGAAGTCCAGAGATATACTGCAGAACATCGAGAGGCATTCCTGATGGAGGCACTTGAAGAGCTGCAGGCTCTTATAAAGAAACTTCCCGGCATGGGGGAAAAATCCGCTATGCGCCTTTCCTACCATCTGATCAAAACGGATGACAGCTATAACAAGGCTCTGGGAAACGCAATCGCAACAATCAGGGAAAAGATACATCCATGTCCCATCTGCGGCTGCTATACAGAACATGATATCTGCTCATACTGCTCAGATGCCGGCAGAGACAGGACGCTTCTCTGCATCGTCGAGGAGCCACAGGATGTTCTGACAATAGCATCATCGGGAGCATATAACGGGCTTTTCCATGTGCTCGGAGGCGCGATCAACCCTCTTGGAGGAGTCGGCCCTGACTCACTCTCCTTTCCAGAGCTGATGAAAAGAATCAACGAAGGAGAGTTCAAGGAGGTCATTATCGCGACAAACCCAACGGAAGAAGGCGACACGACCGCGCTCTACATCAAGCACATGCTGAAAGACAGGGACATATCACTTTCGCGCCTTGCTTCCGGCCTTCCTATAGGAGGAGATCTTGGTTATGCGGACAAGCTTACGCTTATGAGATCCCTTAAAGGACGAATAAGAATCTGAGAAAGAGAAGGCTATGAGCTCCAGGGCAATTCCAAGAAGAAGGAGGATCATAGCCGGAAAGAATACCATCCATGGCGCAGAGAGCATCACAGGACGCGCTTCCGAGAGGATTGCCCCCAGAGACGGAAGCGGCACTTCCACCCCACATCCGAGATATGAAAGCGTCGACTCGGCGATGACTGCAGACAGGAACACCGACACTCCCTGGAATGCAAGATAAGGAAGTACATGAGGAAGGATAATACGGAAGAAAATCCTGCTCCTCCTTGCGCCAATGCTCCTCTCCGCTTCCACAAACCCCTCATTCAGCAGGGCAGATGTACAGAAATATGATGTCCTTGATACATCTGCTATATGCGATAGTGATATCGCAACGGCAAGACGTATGATGCCAGGCCCCGCAACAGAGGCAAAGAAGAGCGCGAGGACGATTGACGGAACGGCTTTCAGAGAATCGGAGATGGATAGAAGAATCTCCTTCGGAAAGCTGGGAAGTGTATACAGGAAAGAGAGAACAACCCCTGCCAGAACCGAAATGAATGCTGTCAGGGATGCCACATACAAGGACACTCCAAGACCTCCTGCAGTACGTTCAAGAAGACTGCGTCCCAATGTATCAGTTCCAAAAGGCTCTCCACCGGAGGGAGGAAGCAGACGCGATGCCGTATCAATATCTCCAGAACCTCCGAAGAACAAGGCAAAGAATAGAAGAAACAGAAGAATCAAAAGCCCTATCCGTCTCATGCTCCCCTCCTGTTTCTCGGATCAAGCTGATCTGAAATGATTTCGGCAATGACAGAGGAAAGCGACACAAAAAGAGCGATGAGCATCATGAGAATACCCGCAAGCGTTACATCTCGGCTGAGAGCGGCATTCACAAGAAGAGAACCAAAACCTGGAATGGCAAAGATGGATTCCACTGCAGCAGAACCTCCAAGAAAGGCTGCAGTGGATTGTCCTATGAGCGTGACAAGAATCGGCAGTGACGGTTTTGTAGCACTGAATAGCGCAATCTTTCTTTCCCTGAATCCTAAAGCTCTGTACGTACGGGAGAAAGATTTACCCATATTATCCCGGAGCGCTTTACGATACATAAGGATAAGAAGGGAAGAATGAAGAAGAGCAAGAGAAAGGGATGGAAGGAACAATGAGCGAAGATGCAGAAAAAAGCCATCTGATACCGGGACGTATCCAGCAACAGGAAAGAAATGGAAAGAGACAGCGAACACAAGGACAAGGAATATGGCAGTCATGAACACAGGAGATGAAGACACGATAACGGCGTAAGCTGTCACCACAGAGCTCCTCAATGTCTTTTCTTTAAGCGTAAGATACGAAAGAGGTATGGCAATGATAAGCGCAAGAACAAGAGCCATAAGAGATACAGAAAGCGTTACCGGAATACGATCTGCTATGATCCCGGCTATTTCCATCCCACCTGCTGTACGCCCCCAGTCTCCAGAGAGAAAGGAGAAAAGAAAGGAGAAATAGCGTATGAAAAAAGGCCTGTTGATTCCTGCGCTCTCCCTGTACGCTGCTATCTCATCCTGAGTGGCATCCTCAGAAAGAATGAATGATGAGGTGTCTCCTGATGAAAACGCTATGCATGAGAACACAAGGAAAGAGACGACAAGCATCGTCAGATGGACAGTAAGCAATCGTCTCCATATTCTTTCCATTGTCTGGGATTATATACATTCATTGCCCGCTTGGCTAATCCAGGCTTGCATGCCTGAAGTTATAGCCATCGGAAAAATCTATGCCATGCAATGAGGACGAGGATGCATAAACGGTGGAATAATGCCCCGGAACGATTACAGGAATATACTTCCAGAGGGCAATCTGGGCCACCGTCCATCTGTCTTGGGCTTCTTTCAAAGAGACAGAGGTGGCAACACTGTCAATAATTGAGGAGATCTTTGCATCATCAAAACCTCCGGGAGAGGTGTTGAACAGGTATCCCTTCTCCAGGGGCAGGACAACACTGGATGTAGCAGATACATAGATATCCCAGGAAGATGAATCCCACCTTTTCTCCGAAAACGAAGCCCAGTCCATGATCATAAGCTCTGTATCAATCCCTATATTCTCAAGCTCTGAAGAGAGCGTGATGGCAATCTTATCTATATTTGACAGATTTGATGAGAGAATACGGACCTTTCTGCCATCATACGAAGAGGACGCAAGATGCTCCAGGGCTTTCCTGTCATTCTCTCTTTCATATGGATCAAGGGATGAATCAACACTCCATGGACCTTGTTCCATGTAATCGGAATGGAGGGAATAGCCATAATCTCCATAACAGGAACGCATGAGACTGTCTCTGTTTATTGCGAAAGAAACAGCCTTACGGAAATCAGGGTCCGTGGCAATTCCCTCTTTCTTGTTGAATACAATGACTATGGAACCATTCTCCCCGCCCTGATGAAGCTCTGTATCATCATCCGCTTCAAGAGAAGCTATATCATCGTAAGAAACAGTATCTATGAAATCATACAAACCGCTCTCAAGGCCAAGCCTCCGTGTGACCGGATCAGGTACGAAATTATAGCGGATTCTTTCAATCTCAGGCTTTTCTCCCCAGTAAGCACTGAAGGCAGAAAGTTCCGCATAAGAGCCGGAAATCCATTCACTGATCATATAAGGACCTGTTCCGGGGGCATCATGCACAAGTCCGTTCGGAGTAAGGGAAGAAAATGCTGAGGATGGAAGAATGACAGCCGCCTGCGGGGAAGATGCAAGCATGACAGGAAGAAGAACAAGGGATGAGGATGCTCTGATAACCACACACTCTCCTTCTGCCTGGAATTCCGCCTCCCCTGTGATTTTCCTGACATTTGCATAGACACTGAGCCATCTGTTAAGGGAAGTGAAGGCATCTTCTGCGTCAAGGAGGCTTCCATCATGGAAATGAACATCGTCCCGAAGCGTCATGACAAGAGTGCACCCATCATCCTCCAGCGCATATGAAGAGGCAAGGCACGGAATGATATTTCCCTCATCATCCATGCTGAGCATGCGCTCATATACATTGCCCACTGCGATATTGCGTCCGGATACAGAGGAATTCACCATGACATCAAGCGTAGGAGGTTCCTGAGCCACTGCAACGGAGAGAAATGAACTGGTGTTTTCTGCTGTGCATGATACAAGCAGGAAGAGAGAGAATAAGAGTGCAGATAAAAGCTTCATGAAACCTCCTTTGTAAACAAAAGCCAGGGTTCCCCCTGGCTTTCTACATGAATCCTGTCCGGATTACTGTGGCTGCTTACCGATGTATGCAAGGATTCCGCCATCGACATAGAGGATATGTCCATTGACGAAATTGGATGCATCGGATGCAAGGAATACTGCAGGTCCCTGAAGATCAGATGTCTTTCCCCATCTGTGTGCAGGTGTCTTTGCGAGAATGAACTCATTGAACGGGTTTCCAGGAACTCTGAGTGGTGCTGTCTGCGGTGTCTCAATGTATCCAGGTCCGATACCATTGCACTGGATGTTGAACTCACCATACTCTGATGCGATGTTTCTTGTAAGCATCTTGAGACCGCCCTTTGCTGCTGCATAGGCACTTACAGTCTCTCTTCCGAGCTCGGACATCATGGAACAGATGTTTATGATCTTTCCGTGTCCCTGCTTGATCATGCCTGGGATGACAGCCTTTGAAACGATGAAAGGTCCGTTAAGGTCGATATCAATAACCTTGCGGAAATCCTGTGCGCTCATCTCGACCATCGGGATTCTCTTGATGATACCTGCATTGTTTACAAGGATATCGATCTTTCCGAGATCATTGATGATCTTCTCCGTCGTAGCCTGTATCTGAGCCTCATCTGTAACATCACAGACATAGCCCTTTGCATCAATTCCGATTTCCTTATATGAAGCAAGGCCCTTGTCTACAAGCTCCTGATTGATATCATTGAATGCAATTGCAGCACCAGCCTTGTGAAAAGCCGTTGCGATAGCGAATCCGATTCCATAGGATGCACCAGTTACCCATGCAACCTTCCCTTCAAGAGAGAAATCCTTCATCTCCATTTTACGCCTCCTGTAAAATACCGACAGGAAAAGTCTACATCAGCTTCTCCTGTCTTGCAAGAAAAACGGAACGACGTTCCGTTTTCGGTTATAGTTTATCTATAAGCATCGAGCATTTGCCAGATGGTATCGGAAGTGTCTTCTTCTTGTCATCTTCAAGAATGTGTATTGTAAAGTAATAGAGCTTTTCCGACTCAAGTCTGATTTCCCAGCCCCTTGCGTTCTTATTCGAAAGAATCGTGATACTGTTCTTCTTCAGAGAAAGATCCTCAATTCCCATCTCCTCGAGAGATTGCATTGTCCAGTTCACAGTCTTCCTTGGCAGAGAGATATCGAGACCGATGATGTTCTCAATCATCAGAGCTATGGATACAAGACCGAGCATTGGAAGATATCTCTTCTTATTCTCCATGCCCTCCGGCACCTCTGCAGGCCCTTCGGAACCCGGCTTATAGATTTCCCATGAATCTCCCTGTTTCTCTGCATCCGGATGAAGAGTATCCAGAATGAAATACATATGACGTATCGTGCATTCGCGGGCAAAGACAAATGAACCGTAGTTCATCAGTCCCTTGACGATGAAGTAGATGAAGAATGATGTGACTCCTCCGCAGTATCCATTACCCTTCTCAGAGAAGAATACTGAAGATACAGGAACTGACGGGAAAGGATTCTCAGTGCCGAATTCTTTTTCATCCTTCAGCTCTTCAATCAAATACGATGCGTACTCATTGTTAGGAATCTCTGCAAGAAGTGTCATGAAACAGCCGATATGCTTGTTCTTTATACGCTCTTCATTGCTATCAAGGTCATAATAGAAATGATCCTCGCTATCCCACATCATGCCATTGATTCTCGTCTTGACCGAGAAATAGATTCTCTTATAGCGGAAAGCAAGCTCCTTATCATTCAGGATGTCCCCGATATAAGACATGTAAAGGGCAAAGACAGCAATTGCCGCATTGTAGTCGACGGTGTATTCAGCACCCTCGCGTGGAAGATTACCCATATGCGTGGCACTGTATGGAACACTGTAAAGGCCATTCGGCTTCATGGAGTTCGTCTGTATCCACTGGAAGTATTTTTCCAGCATAGGAACGATTTCCTTCAATCTCTTCTTGTTTCCAATCTTATGGAAGAAAACAAACTCGACATAAGAAAGAAGAGGAAGGGAAAGTCCAAGCGGATTGTCTTCAGTGAAAACAGGCTGCTTTGTCACAGTATCATAGCATTCTGCAATCTGACCATCTTCTCCCTGCATGGAATAGAAGAAGTCAATCATAGAATACGGACTATATATCTGATTGCTATAGACCAGGAAAAGGGATGACAGACAGGCATCAAAGAGATTAATTACCGAGGAATCACCATGGGTGAAATAACCTTCAGGAAATGTTCCATCCTTCTCACCCGGGTGCCAGACCTCATCCAGCCAAACCCAGGTTCTGTCGTACATATCAACAAAATCCTGATCATAGAAATGAATTCGAGGAACTAAATCTTTTACCAATTCCAAAACTCCGCAGATTAAGGAAAAATCCCTGCTCTTTGTCCTTAAATCGCATTCTACATATTATCGCAAGGGTGCTGAGAAGTCAAATTGTTTTTTTGTTGTCTTTTCTATTGCTATAAAAAGAATTAGCTAAAAATTATTTTTTTAAGGCCTCTTGACTTGCCCTGTCTGTCAGCTTCTTTCTGAACTTCCCTGGACCTTTCCATGAATGAGTTCAAGAGCTCCACTTCTCATTTCAATGCGAAATTCCTGCCCCACATGAGTGAAAAGCTCGCCATCACAATGAGCCTCAATGCATTTCTCTTCCGAATTAATGCTCACACTGCGTGCGCGGACACATGTGAATGTACGACTGTCTTCGGTGTGTGCCCCGCGGAGGAAAGCCAGCACGGCTTTTATCAGGCCTTTGCGCTCAAGAGGAAAATTGGTATACATGACATCGAAGAAACCATCGTCAATCATTGCATCAGGCGCCATGATGAACGAGGATCCCATCCTGCGTCCATTTGATACGGAAATCTGCTGAGTCTCCAGCTCTGAAACATTCCCGTCGACATCAAGCCTTATTCTGTATGGCTTCGGCGGATGGACGAGGATGTCAAGAAAAGCAACGATGTAGCTGAGCATCCCGTTGAGGTGCTTATAATCCATTGCCTTGAAATTGACCATCGGCTCAAACCCGAAGCCGGCCCCATTGACGAAGTACATGCCATCCGGATGATCCGTCCCCTTACAGAAACCGACATCAATCCTTCCCGTCTTTCCTCCGGCTATGAGACTGACAGCCTTCTTCTGACTTGAAGGAATCCCGACCATCCAGGAAAAATCATTTCCCCGCCCTATCGGGATGATACCCATCCTGACGGATTTCACTCCGGACTTCATGATACCGTTCACGGTCTCATTCACAGTTCCATCACCACCTGCTGCGACGATGGTGTCATACCCATAAAGCGCGCCTCTTTTCGCAAGGCTCTCAGCGTGTCCGGGTGCTCTTGTATATGCTACAGTGCATTCCCTGCCCATAGTGCGGAAAAGCGACTGGATTTCCTTCGCTTTCTTCTTTCCACGTCCTTTGGATGCATTAGGGTTGATTATCAGGAGAATGTCCTTTCTGAGCATATCTGGATTTTATAGAAACATTGAAATTACTACAATAAAAAACCATCATTTCATATCGTTTTTCCCTTTAAATGATATAATCAGGCCATGAAGAAAATCATCAAGAACATCAATGCTGTCATAGCAGGCAGGCTCATCAATACTGATATAGGCATAGAAAACGGTGTTTTCTGCAACGCAGCGGGAAACGGCGAGATAATCGAAGGCAATGATCTGATTGCTGTTCCAGGATTTATCGATACGCATATTCACGGCATTGGGGGATATGGCACGGAAGACGGCACGGAGGAAGCAATACTTGCAATGTCATCCTCCCTTGCAGAAGCAGGGGTTACATCGTTCTTCCCGACAATATACACAGATACGATGGAACGCATCACAAAGGACGAGAAGGCAATCGTCAGCGCGAGGGGCAAAGAGAAAGGCGCTTCGATTGCTGGCATTCATATTGAAGGTCCATTCATATCACCGAACAGGATAGGAGCCCAGAATCCTCTGGGAAGGCTCAATCCTGATAAAGATGCTTTTGATACAATGCTCTCATGTGGAGGCGGGCTGATCAAGGCCATGACAATCGCTCCAGAGCTTGAAGGGGTTGATAAAATAGCCCAGCTTGCTTCAGAGAACGGCATTGTCCTTCTCATGGGACACACTGATGCAACATATGAGGAAGCCGTGCATGGCATGGAACTTGGCATAAAGCACACGACACATCTATTTAATGCAATGTCAGGCCTCCAGCACAGAAAACCAGGGGTTGTCGGCTGTGTTCTCATGAACAGGGAAATGAGGACTGAGATAATCGCGGACGGCAAGCATGTGAGACCAGAAATAGTGAAATTCCTTATTGAGACAAAAGGACCGGAGAAGATTGCCGTAATAACAGATTCTTTACGGCCTACGATGCAGAAGGAAGGAATCAAAACCGCAAACGATGTTGAAGTCGAGATGGGAGACGGGCTCTGGGTAACGAAAGGAAGACCGGATCTGATTCAGGGTTCTGCATTGACGATGCACAAGGCTTTCACAAACCTCGTGTCCTGGGGCATTCCTTTAGAGATAGCCTCAAGGGTAACATCAACAACCCAGGCTGAGATATATTCTCTCAAAGACAGAGGAGAGATACTTCCAGGAAAGCGTGCAGACCTTGTTGTAATGGACAGGAATCTCAGAATAAAATTCACTATGATTAATGGAGAAATAGTATGTGGTACAGCAAACTGAACAATAAAAGACTCTGGAAGATCTTCTCCGAGATATCTGCAATCCCCAGGGAAAGCGGCAACGAAGAGGGAATCAGGGAGTATCTCCTCTCATGGGCAAAGGAAAACAATATAGAGGCTTCCACCGATGAGAAGGGAAATGTATATATGTCAAAACCAGGCACGAAAGGACTTGAGGACCTTCCTCCTGTAGCACTGCAGGCACATGTTGATATGGTCTGTGTCAAAACAGAGAAATCGAACCATGACTTCTCGAAGGATGGAATCAGGATCAAGACAGATGGAACATATGTTTTTGCAGATGGGACATCTCTTGGAGCTGATGATGGAATCGGTGTTGCAATTATCCTTGACATCCTCTCAGACCCTAAAGCAGAGCATGGCCCTGTTGAAGGAATATTCACAGTTGAGGAGGAAACAGGACTCGGCGGAGCATATGCAATCGTCGCAGATAAAGTCAAAGCGAGAAGACTGATCAACATTGACAGCGAAGAAGAAGGAATACTCTACATAGGATGTGCAGGTGGTATTGATATCGATGCATCAATAAAGCTCAAATATGAGAAAGCTACAGGAACGGCACTCTCTGTAAAGGTATCAGGTTTGCTTGGTGGCCACAGCGGAGGAGAAATCCACAAGGGAAGAGCAAACGCCATAAAAGTCCTTGCACGCTACCTTGACAGGCTTCCGTCTTTCCAGATTGCTTCAATAAGCGGTGGAACAAGAAGAAATGTCATCCCGTTCTGTGCTGAAGCCGTCATTACCGTCCCTGACAAAGAATCAGCTCTCTCACAGGCAAAGACGCTCCAGGAAGAACTTGCAGATGAATACAGAATTACAGATCCTGGTATCACGCTGACTGTGACAGAGACAGAGAAGCCGGAAATAGCCATAAAGGCCAAGAAGAGCCAGAAGATAGCCTCCCTACTCTTCTGTTCACCTCATGGAGTGAAAGGAATGAGTGCAGAGATTCCTGGCATTGTTGAGACTTCAGACAATCTTGCAATAGTCTCTGTAGAGAACGACAAGATCCTTGTCGTATATACAGTCAGAAGCAACATCGATTCCAGAAAGATGGAACTCATGTCGGAGATTCTCTCACTCACAGCAGCATTCGGCTTCAAGGCAAAGGTAACAGGAAGCTATCCGTCATGGGCACCTGACACGAAATCAAAGCTTGCAAAGGAAGTATGCGCCGCATACAAGAGCATCAACGGAAAGAAACCTCAGGTTACGGCAATACACGCAGGACTTGAATGCGGAATCATCAACTCGATAATCCCCGGTATGGAATCCGTCTCACTCGGACCGAATCTTTGGAATGTGCATTCCGTAAACGAAAAGGCTGATGTAGCTTCATCAGAACGCACTGCGGAGTTCGTAAAGAAAATGCTTCCAATGCTCAAATAGGAGGATGAGGGGCTGCGGCCCCTCTTTTTCATATGCCACGATCGCTAAGACTCTCACTTATCTCACCAATATATTATCACCCAGCTTCTCTCACGCTTTCAGAAGCTGTAAGCAGGGCAGATAAGAAAGATATCGGATACGAAGCAATCATAAGATACGGTTTCTCATTTTCTGATGAGAATCTTTCACTTTCAGTCACCGAATCCGGAGAAAGAGACGGATACTCGGAAGAAGAGAGGGCAAGAATCGAAAATGGAGAGCCCATACCAAGAAAGGAAGGTGAGGATATAAGCCTGGATGCAGGTTCATACCTTTTTGAACAGCTTCCATTCATACCGGATGAAAAAACACTTCCACGCATAATCCTTCCATATCTTACGACAGCAAACGGTGAATTCTTCATCAGGATATACAAAGAGAATCCCTTTGAATGTGTTGTCCAGCTTCTCTTCCCCTCTCCATGAAGCTTCGCTATACTTCAAGTCATGCAGATTGAGAAAATAAGCGATACATACCATCATATTACATTTGCCGATGGGAGTGAGGTTTTCCTGATAGGAACTGCCCATGTCTCACAGCACAGTGTGGAAGAAGTCGCAGAAACAATAGACAGAGAGAATCCAGACAGAATCTGTGTAGAGCTCGATGCTTCACGCCTTTCTAACAAGACAAAGAAGCAGAACTGGGAAAATACAGATATAAGGAAGATCTTCAGAGAAGGCAAAGGTTTTCTTCTTCTTGCAAATACCGCCCTTGCATCTTTCCAGAGAAAACTAGGAGCTCAGACAGGAACAGCTCCCGGAGAAGAACTTCTTGGCGCTGTAAAGCTTGCAGAGGAAAGGAACATCCCGATCTCTCTCTGTGACAGGGAAATCCAGACGACATTCAAGCGGGCCTGGGCAAAGTCATCACTATGGAACAAATGCAAGCTTCTCGGAACGCTTATTTCCGCAGCTTTCTCGAATGAGGAGATATCAAAAGAGGAGCTTGAGGAACTGAAGAACCAGGAAACACTGGAAGGCATGCTGAATGAGGTTGCAAAGGAACTGCCTTCCATCAAGGAAGTGCTCATTGATGAAAGAGACATATACCTTGCAACAAAAATCTATAACGCACCCGGAAAGAAGAAGGTTGCCGTAATAGGGGCTGGCCACACAAAGGGTGTCCTTTCAGCATTCGAGAAACTAGAGAACAACGGGAACATAAAATCCACGGAAGAGCTTGATACTATCCCCAAGAACAAGGGTATTGGCAAAGCCGCCGGATACATTATCCCGACACTCATCATTCTTCTTCTGATCATTGGCATTGCCATGAATGGCTGGGATCAGGGACTCAGGACATTCCTTTACTGGGTGCTTGTGAATGCATGTGGAACATTCATCACAACGCTCATTGCAGCAGCGCATCCGCTGAATATCATCTGCTGTGCTGTCACTGCTCCTTTTTTCGCTCTCAATCCTGTACTTGGAGTCGGGATGCTCGGTGGAATACTTGAAGCAACATTCAGGAAACCCAAGGTCAGAGATTTCGAGATGCTCAATGACGATGCAATGAAATTATCAGGATGGTATCACAACAGGATCCTGCATTGCCTCCTTGTGTTCTTCCTCAGTTCAATCGGAAGCATGCTTGGAACATTCGTTGCATTCCCAATCCTGATATCCAGAATATAATAAGCAAGGCTTACAAATTATTAATTCCTTGCACTGAAAGCCGCTATCAAAGCGGCTTTTATATTGCTGACTTTCTTCACACGGATTGGTAATCTCGACTTACTATCTGCTGTAAGCACATCAGCAAAGCCCATATCCGCAAGATTCTTCAGCCTTCTCTCTGCAAACGAGACAGGACGAACCTCTCCCGCTAGCGAAAGCTCTCCAAAGGCAGCGACAGATGCTTTCAATGATAATCCTTCCTTTGAGCTGTACAAAGCCAGAGCCAAAGCAAGCTCAATCGAGACCTCTGAAAGCTTCATTCCGCCTGCGACATTCACATATATGTCCTGATCCGACAGATTAAGTCCTGCATGCTTCTGCAGTATTGCAGCAACACGGCTTACCCGGGCTGAATCGATCCTGTCAGAATATATTCTCTGGTAACCTGAACGTGCAGGAACTACCAGGGCCTGTATTTCAACGGAGAATGTCCGGCTTCCTTCAACAACAGATGTAAAGGCAATACCAGAGGGAAGAACATCGCCTCCCCTAGAAGACAAGAAAAGAGAGGAAGGATCCTTTACACCATGGAGGCCTGTCGAATCCATTGTGAACAGACCTATCTCATCCACGGATCCAAATCTGTTCTTGCTCGCCCTCAGAAGCCTCATACCTGTCTCGGCGCTTTCAAAGTAAAGGACTGTATCAACGATATGCTCGACTATCTTCGGTCCTGCTATGAGTCCATCCTTCGTGACATGGCCTATGAAGAAAACGGCTTTCCCCAGTTTCTTTACAAGAAGAGAAATCTCCATGCAGCATGTTTTGATCTGATTAGGAGATCCTGCAGGAGAGGCTACAGAAGCGCTGTAAAGCGTCTGCAACGAATCAATGACAATATAACCAGGAGAAAGTCTTTCAATCGTGTCAGAGAGCGTTTCCAGCCTTGTATCGCAGAATATGGAAACATTGTCACACTTCAATCCAAGCCTTTCTGCTCTCATCCTTACCTGAGACGGAGATTCCTCTCCTGATACATAAAGGACATCTCCGTTCTCTGAAAGAGTACTCAGCATCTGAAGCATGATAGTACTCTTGCCTATTCCCGGCTCACCTCCGACAAGTACGGAGGACGGCCTCATGACGCCGCCTCCTAATACACGGTCAAGCTCCTCAATTCCGGAGGACAAGCGCATAGAGGATTCAAAAGGGATATCGGAAAGCTTCTGTATCGTTGCATCCATTACAGGCTGCGGTTCAGACCGGCCTTTCTGCAGCGGAGCTGTCTTTTCTTCATCAAAACTGTTCCAGCTGCCGCATTCTGGACACCGGCCATTCCATTTATTCTCTACATGACCACATTCCCTGCAGACATAGCGTACAGAGCTTTCCTTCATAAAAACCTCAGAAATCTATAAGTTCAACATCGAAAATAAGATATGAATCCGGCGGAATAACACCAGGATATCCATACTCACCATACCCAAGTTCCGGTGGAATGATCAGAGTTCTCTTTTCTCCTTTCTTCATCATCTGCAGCGCCTCATTCCATCCTTCGATAACCTGTCCGATGCGGAATTTGGCAGGTTCGTGCCTGATCAATGAAGAGTCAAAGATCTTTCCATTCAGAAGCGATCCCTGATAATGAACCGTTACGGTCTGACCATATTTAGGAGATTCAGTACCTGTACCCGGTTTAGTGATTATATACCTTAACCCGGTATTGGTTTTTTCTGCGTTTGGATACCTGTTTTCGATCTCTTTCTCGATCTTTTTCTTCATTTCTGCAAGCTCAGCCTGATGCTTAGCAGTTGCCTGATCACAAAGTTCTGCAAATCTTGCACCTGAAACAACAAAATCCTCAGCATCTTTACCTTTTCTTATTATCTTGATACTGCGAATCTTATCATTCTGCTTTATTTTATTGACAACATCCTGCCCTTCGACCACATGTCCGAATACTGTATGCTTTCCATCAAGCCATGGTGTTGGAACATGGGTAATGAAGAACTGGCTTCCATTTGTTCCAGGTCCTGCATTTGCCATTGAGAGTACTCCAGGACCTTCATGCTTCAGATCCGGATGAAATTCATCTGGAAATCTATATCCAGGGCCACCAGTACCATCTCCCTTTGGACAACCACCCTGAATCATAAAGTCATTTATGACCCTGTGGAATTTAAGGCCATCATAGAAAGGAACTCCAGGATTATCCATATTGAGAGTACCTTCTGCAAGACCTACGAAATTACATACTGTCATAGGGCATTTCTTATATTCAAGTTCAAGGAATATTTCTCCTTTATCAGTATCAATCAAAGCATACATGCCATCTTTGATTTTTGATGTATCCATAATATTTCTCCTTATTATTCTGTAAATAACTCTTCTCCACCACTTATCAGGCCATAGATTCTTTCAAGATCCTGCTGTGAGCGGAATCTGATTGTGATTTTACCTTTAGAGAGCGTTCCTTTGATATCACAACGAGCACCGACTGCTGAAATGAATTTTTCCACAACCTCGGAAATCTCCGGATCTTCTTCCTTGGCCCCTTTCTTCTGGATGAATTTATGTCCCTTATTATATTCATCTGCGAGTTTCTCAGCCTCTCGAACGGACAGATCATTATTGATGATTTTATCCCTTAAAAGTATCTGATCCGAAGGATTCACTAGGGAAAGAAGTGCTCTTGCATGTCCAGCTGTAATATTTCCGCTGATAACATCATCTTTTATTGAATCATTAAGCCCAAGAAGACGGATCGAGTTTGCAATAGCGGATCTGGACTTACCGACCTTCTCGGAAACCTCCTCCTGAGTCATACCAGATCTCTGCATCAGATATTGATATGCCGTAGCTTCTTCAATTGGATTAAGATTCTCCCTCTGAATATTCTCGATAAGAGACATCTGTATCCTTTCAAGCTCAGAAAGTTTCCTGACAATTACAGGAACCTTTTTAAGCCCAGCCTCTTTAGCAGCCTTAAACCTCCTTTCTCCTGCAATGATCGAATACTTGCCAGGAACAATCTCCTCTACGATCAGAGGTTGTATAATACCCTGGGATTTAATAGATTCCGCCAGTTCCGAAATCGACTCGGGATTAAAGCTCTTCCTTGGCTGATTCGGATTTGTGGAAACAGATGAGAGCGGAACCATTATAGCTTCCAGCCTGTCCGGATTATCTTTCTTTGCAGCAGGTATCTCTACTATCTTAGAATCAGCAGAAACAGTCTTTTTAGATTTCTCTTCAACAGGAGCTGTTGCTTTTTCACCTGTTGTTTTATTGATAATCGTATCAACCTGCTCATCAAGGTTGAAATCACTTCCAAAAAGAGAACTGATGCCTCTTCCAAGTCCATGTTTTTTATCACTCGACACGGTCTACAACCTCCTTTGCAAGTTCTGCAAATGCTTTTGTTCCTGCATTTGACTTATCATAATAATTGATTGGAAGCCCATGCGACGGAGCTTCTGAAATTCTTACAGACCTTGGTATGATTGTTTTAAATACAAGATCAGGAAAGAACTCAGAAATATCCTCAACAACCTGCTGATTCAACAAAGCTCTTTTTGAATACATCGTAAAAAGAATACCAAGTACTTTCAATTTAGTATTCAAAGACTTCTTTACATTATTAATTGTTCTCATTATGAGATTAAGTCCTTCCATCGCAAGATACTCGCACTGTAATGGAATCAAGACATAATCTGCCCAAGCAAGAGCATTCATTGTCTCAAGTCCCAAAGAAGGAGGACAATCAAGCAAAATGAAATCATAATCATCATCCAGTGATTCGAGTACTGTTTTTAAATAGTATTCACGGTTGTTTTCATTAACCAGCTCAATTGAAAGGCTGGCAACATCAAGTGAACCTGGAATCAAATATAGATTCTTGAAAATCGTACTCTGTACAGCTGAAGCAGCAGGAACATCTCCTACAACAACCTGATAAATATTAGACTTTCTCAGATCTCCAGAAACAGCACCAGTGAGATTGCACTGAGCATCGAAATCAATGAGAAGAACTTTAAAATTCATATCAGCTAAAGCGGAACCTAGATTAACCGCAGAAGTGGTTTTTCCAACTCCACCTTTCTGATTATAAAAAATAACCTTTTTAGCTTTCATAATTCAACGATACACTGATAAACAGTTCTTGTCATTATTAGAAATTATCTAGATGCAAAGATTTGTTTCTTGACCACATTACAAGTGAACTGTATCTTATCTACAGGAGGAGATCATGAGCGATAACACAGATCTTGAGAAATCAATAATAGATGCTATCAATGCTATTCGTCCTGCTCTTCAGAACGATGGCGGTGATATCGAATTCATTAAATATGATGCAGAAACAAAGAATGCACATGTAAAACTGAAAGGTGCATGTGCAGGATGCCCGATGAGCCAGCTCACATTAACAAACGGCGTCCAGAGATATATAAGAGAAACCGTAGATAACGAAATCACAGTTATCAACGACGATCAGATTTCAGCATATTTCTAATTCATAAAGCAACCCAGAAATCAATGGGTTGCTTTTTTGTTTCACGTGAAACATTCAAATATTCAATAATCACAACAAACACTTAACAACCTAAAATCAAACTCTTTAGTAATTCCCATAAGATTCAGAATAAATTGTTCTGCCTATGTTTCACGTGAAACATAGCCCAAGGTAGTTTATTAATAAATACACATAATATTCACTGTTATCTTTGACTTATATTTCAGCTGATGATACACTGTTGCTGGTTTAATTTGTATTCAATGCCTAAACTGCTCTGCTCAGGACCAAAAACCTCAAATAAACGCGTCAAATGCAGGTTTTGGAACAAAAATTACTACATATAGTAACAGATTATATTGCTTGTCTTTATCATAATTCCCTATTTAATAGGGTTTAAATTTGTGTTTTTATTGTCGTTTTTTTTAAGGATTATTTTCTTGGTTATTTATCATAAATCAGCGTTTTCTTATATTAAGAAACAGAATCCAATGGATAAATGTTCTCGGTAATATGTCTATGGATAATAAAAAAGCATCTGCTTGGTATACAAACAGATGCTAATTCTTTTTACTGCAATGAATTATTCGTTTTTAGGCTCATTATCATTGCTCTGAATATCATCAGATGCAGCCGTTTCAGGAGTCTGTATTTCCTCTTCGGAGTCTTCAGCTTCCTGATACGATGTCACAGCAATTGCATTCACTGAGTCGTCTCTCTTCTTGAAGGAAGCAACTCTCACACCCATGGCAGCTCTTCCCTGGATTGAAATGTCCTTTGCATGAACACGTATTGTCTGTCCCTTGAGAGTAACGAATACAACATCATCCTCATCGCATACGGAAACTGCACCGACAAGTCCGGAATCCTCAACAGTATAGATCTTCTGACCCATAGTTCCTCTTCCATGAGCCATGAACTGGTCAAACCTTACCTGCTTGCCTTTTCCTTTCTCTGTAACCATGAGGATACGGCGGCTATCATCAACAGCAACTACACCAACTACAGTATCATCTCCGATGAGTCTGATGCCGCGGACACCATGTGTTGCTCTTCCCATCGTTCTGACATCATCGGCATGAATTCTCAGGCCTTTTCCATTTCTGGTGACAATCATTGCATCCTCACCATCTCTGATGAATATCGATTCAACAAGTTCATCACCTTCATCAAGGATAATTGCCTTTACTCCTCTTGCCTTTGCATTGATGAAATCATTAAGCCTTACTTTCTTTGCAACTCCCATGCGTGTGACCATAAGCAGATATGTATCATCCTGGAATGATGGGAATGTAACGATTGAAGTAACCTTTTCATTATTCTCAATCTGCAGGAAATTCTTGATGTTTGATCCCTTTGTCGCTTTTGCTCCTTCCGGGATTTCAAAGGCCTTGCTGTAGTATGCTTTGCCGAAGTTCGTTACAAACATGATTATGTCGTGTGAAGAACAGACAAAGAGATGATCGACAAAATCACCATCAACAAGCTTGGCTCCGATTGTTCCCTTTCCTCCACGTCCCTGTGCCTTATACTCTGTTGTGCTCAGTCTCTTGGCAAAGCCTTTCTTGGAAATGCTTATTACAACATCTTCCTTCTTTATGAAGTCTTCAGGAGAAGCATCATTGAGTTCCTGCTCTATGATTTCAGTTCTGCGTCTGTCACCATAGGAAGCTCCAATTGCCCTTATCTCATCCTTTACGACACCAAGAATCTTATTTCTGTCTGAAAGAAGATCCTTGTAGTATGCAATCTTTGCTTCAAGATCAGAAAGTTCATCAAGAATCTTTTCAGT
Organism: uncultured Spirochaetales bacterium; assembly: GCA_949287505.1. Classification (GTDB taxonomy): domain Bacteria; phylum Spirochaetota; class Spirochaetia; order Sphaerochaetales; family Sphaerochaetaceae; genus Ornithospirochaeta. Next base: position 22,621 of record CASEGX010000003.1, read on the forward strand.
TTCAAGATGAGAGAGGCGTCCAAGCTTCATGTCTATGATTGCATCCGCCTGGATCTTATCGAGATTGAAGGCTTTCTGAAGCTCAAGAGAAGCTACCGCATTATCCTGGCTTTCCTTTATTATCCTGATTACCTCATCGATGTTCTCAAGACCTATTTTCAAACCAAGAAGTATGTGGGCTCTTTCCTCTGCCTTTCTTAAATCATATCTTGTCCGTCTTTCAATGACTTCTTCTCTGTGATCCACATAAATCTGGACCATATCCTTGAGCGTCATCAGTTTCGGACGTCCCTGATAGATTGCCAGATTATATGCATTGAAATTGCTCTGAAGGGCAGTGCGGCTGAAAAGCATGTTGAGGACAATCTTAGGTACAGCACCCTGCTTAAGTTCCACAACCACTCTTATACCATCACGGCCGGACTCATCACGAACCGATGCAATATTAGGAATGACTCCATCCTTTCTGAGGTCATCAATCTTCTTTACAAGCTCTGCCTTATTAACCTGATATGGAAGCTCTGTGAAGATGATTGCATCATGCCCTCTGTCATTTTCCTCAATCTCATAGCGTGAACGGATGACTATCTTTCCCTTTCCTGTCGTATAGGCATCCATGATTCCCTTTTTTCCACAGATGATTCCATAGGAAGGGAAGTCTGGTCCCTTTATATAATTCATCAGTTCTTCAGTTGTTATCTCTGGATTATCTATATATGCACAGATTCCATCCACAACTTCCAGAAGATTATGAGGTGCAAGATTCGTAGCCATTCCAACCGCGATTCCTGATGACCCGTTTGTAAGCAGGAACGGGAATGCAGCAGGAAGTACAGAAGGCTCCTCTGTTGATCCATCATAATTTGGAGAGAAATCAACGGTCTCTTTCTGGATATCAGTGAGCATTTCCTCACCGATCCTGCTCATTCGGGCCTCTGTATACCTCATGGCAGCAGGCGGATCACCATCGATTGAACCGAAGTTTCCCTGAGGGGCTACAACAGGGTAGCGGAGCGAGAAATCCTGACCAAGACGTACAAGTGCATCGTAAACGGAGGCATCTCCGTGCGGATGATACTTACCGAGAACGTCACCAACGATACGGGCACACTTTTTATTAGGTGAATTATACCTGATTCCAAGTTCCCACATATCATACAGGATTCTTCTATGAACCGGCTTCAAACCATCCCTTGCATCAGGAAGGGCACGGCTGATGATAACCGACATAGCATAGTTTATATAGCTTGTCTTCATCTCCTCAGAGATGTCCGCCTGGACAATACGCGGATTAAGTTCCTGATTATCTTCCATACTGTACCTCAGATATCAAGCGTCCTGACGAAGGTCGCATTCTGCTCAATGAATTCTCTTCTGGGTTCGACATCCTCGCCCATAAGCATAGAGAATACTCTGTCTGCCTGCTCTGCATCCTCAAGATGAACCTTTCCTATCATCCTTGTCTCAGGATTCATAGTTGTTTCCCAAAGCTGTTCAGGATTCATCTCTCCAAGACCTTTGTAGCGCTGTATAGCTACCTTAGACTCATCAATACCAGGTGCATACTCATCAAGGATCTTCTTTTTATCAACCTCATCGTATGCGTAAAAGTCCTTCTTATTGATAGTAATCTTATAAAGAGGAGGCATTGCGAAATATATGTATCCAGCTTCGATAAGAGGTCTCATATAACGGAAGAAGAATGTAAGAAGAAGGGTTCTGATATGTGAACCATCGACATCAGCATCAGCCATGATTATGATCTTATGATATCTTGCCTTGGAGATATCGAAAGTCTTTTCCCCATCATTTTTCTCACCATCTTCCTCATCAAAATCACGTCCGGTATTGTTATACCTAGTGATTCCTGCACCGATGGTCTGAATTACAGGCTCAAGTTTGTCATTGTTAAGAACTTTAGCCTCCTGAGCCTTCTCAACATTGAGCATCTTGCCCCAGAGAGGAAGGATTGCCTGGAAGCGGCTGTCTCTGCCCTGTTTTGCAGATCCACCAGCACTATCACCCTCGACAATGAATACCTCACATCTTGCAGGATCACGCTCAGTGCAATCAGCAAGCTTTCCAGGAAGACCACCACCTTCAGATTTCTTCCTTATATTCTCCCTTGCCTTTCTCGCTGCAACACGTCCGAGTGCTGCATTCGTAACCTTGTCGAGAAGACGGTCTATGGCATCAGGAAACTCATCAAAGTAATTCGTAAGATTCTCATATACGAGAGAATCGACAATTCCCTTCACATTGGAGTTTCCAAGCTTCATCTTCGTCTGTCCCTCAAACTGAGGATTAGGGATCTTTACTGAAATGACTGCAGTGAGTCCTTCTGAAATATCAGATGCTTCGAGGCTGTCAGGATATTTCTTCATATACTTGACGCTCTTTTTCAGCTGATTGTTCAGACACCTTGATAAAGCTGCCCTGAAACCTGAAAGATGAGTACCACCTTCACGTGTGTTGATATTATTCACGAATGTATAGATTTTCTCATCGTATTTATCGTTATACTGAAGAGATACCTCTACAGAGACATCGTCTTTCTGACACTCGAATGAAATAGGGTCGAAAAGAACTGTCTTATATTCGTTAAGATATTTTATGAATGATGAAAGGCCACCCTCTGCATGGAATGTCTCACTCTTTTCCGGATCGACACGCTTATCGGTAATTGAAATCGTTATGCCCTTATTCAGATATGAAAGCTCCTTGAAGCGCGCAGAAAGCGTATCATAGCTGAATGAGTTAGGCTCCATGATCTCAAAATCAGGAGTGAATCTTACGATAGTACCTGTTCTGTCAGTATCACCGATTATTGTGACATCACCTTCAGGGATACCTTTATGATAGGTCTGCCTGTAAATATGAGGTGCACGATGTACCGTTACTTCCATCCATGATGAAAGGGCATTGACACATGAAACACCTACGCCATGAAGACCACCAGATACCTTATAGGCGTTATGATCGAATTTTCCTCCTGCATGAAGCTGTGTGAGAACAACCTCCAGAGAGCTCTTACCCTCTTCAGGATGAATATCGACAGGAATACCTCTTCCGTTATCCTCTACAGTGCATATCTCCCCATCATCGCCATTCTCAAGATACACTTTGATATCATTGCAGTAACCAGCCATTGCCTCATCTATTGAGTTATCAACAACCTCATAGACAAGATGATGCAGACCATCAATACCTGTAGACCCGATATACATACCTGGTCTGAGACGAACTGCTTCGAGGCCTTTAAGAACTGTGATACCGCTGGAATTGTAATCTTCGCTGGCCTTGATTTCTGCTTCTAGTTCTGCTTTATCATGACCTGCTATCTTAAGTTCTTCATTGTCCATATGATCTCCAGTTATCCGTGGCCGAGATGCTATCGAGCAGGTATGATAGTCATAGCCGTATTCGGATTTTTCAATACTGTACGATTATACCTCTTGGACTCTTTAAATTCAAGTGCGGTCATAAATTCAAAACTGTCATTATCTCTTTGTCATTTATTAAGTTAAATACACTCAGAATATGAATGGACACTCTTATTGCTTTACGGTTGCAAAACCCTTTGATATAATCTCCGGCGATATGGAAAATCTTAACAGCATCTGGCAGCAGGCAGTATCTATTCTTGAGGAAACACTGCCCGAATCAAAAAAGCAATGGATAAAGAGAATCAACTTCGAAAAAGAGGAAAATGGAAAGATAATTCTGTCCCTCTCCTCTAATTTCTATAAAGAAACAACAGAAAAGAACTGCAAAGCAGATATTGAGAATACAGTCTCTGAGATTGCAGGATGTGAAATACATGTTGAATTCATAGTAAATACAGCTAGAAAACCATCTCCAAAACAGACAACAAAAGAGATAAAAAAAGAGAAAAAAGAACCTGTTTCACACAATACAACATTAAATAAACAGTATTCTTTTGATAATTTCATCTCTGGAGACAATAGTAGTTTTGCTTTCAATGCATGTAAGGTAATCGCACAGAATCCTGGAACTTCATTCAATCCATGCCTGATTTACGGAGGTGTAGGACTTGGAAAAACACATCTTCTAGAATCAATCGGGAATTATATAGATGAACATAACCCTAAGATGAAAATCATCTATACAACTGCAGAGAGTTTCACAAATGAGTTCATAGATTCACTTCTGTCAAAAGAGAAGATATCATCATTCAAGGCAAAATACAGGAATGTTGATGTACTTCTTATCGATGATATCCACTTCCTGCAGAAAAAGGATTCAACTCAGGAAGAGCTTTTCCATACGTTCAATGAGCTTTATGACAATCATAAGCAGATCGTGCTGACATGTGACCGTCCTATAACTGAGCTCACAGACATAACCGACAGGCTTAAAACAAGATTCAGGAAAGGATTGAATGTTGATCTACAGCCACCTGCATATGAGACAAGAATGGCAATTGCCATGCAGAAATGCAGGGAAAGAGGGTATCAGATCGATCAGAAAGTACTTGAGTACATATGCCAGAATGTAAACACAAACGTCAGGGATTTGGAAGGTGCACTTACAACACTCAGTTCATTCGCAACTCTTGTAGGAAAACCGGTAACTCTTGATATAGCAAAGGAACAGCTGAAGAATTTCATAGTAACTCCGGCTATCAGAAACAGCGATATATCAATTGATATGATAATTCACAGCACAGCGGCTTATTTCAATGTCAAGGAATATGACATAAAAGGAAAAAGCAGAAACAAGAACATCACTCTTGCCCGTCATATATCGGTTTACCTTGCTTCAGAGCTTACATCTTACTCCCTTTCAGAAATAGGAAAGATGATGAATGGCAAAGATCATACCACAATCATGTATTCAGTAGAGAAAATCAAATCAATACTAGAGACAGATGACTCTATAAAACAAGCTGTTGATACAATAAAACAGGATCTTCTCAATTCCTGAGTTTTCCACAACCGGTGGAAAAACCCTGTGGAAAAGATGTTAATATGCTGTTGAAATCATCTGGATAAATTGTGAAAAGAAAACGGGTTTTCCACAGCCTGTTTTCTTTTTTTCATAAATCGGTGGAAAACCGTGTATTAAAAGATAGTTTTTCCACATATTTATCCACAGTTTATTTTATTCTGCAGTAAATAAATAGTTGGAGTTTTCCACAATTTTTCAACTCTTACTATTATTACTACACTGACTTTTATGATATATTAATAAACAATAAAGGAGTGACTACTGTGAAATTCAAATGCCAGTCCAGCGCGCTCAGAGCCGAAATTGAAATAGCCAACAGCTTTGCAAGTTCAAAAAATTCATTATCAATATCAAGCAATGTACTTCTTGAAGCATCGAATGATGCACTTACAATAAAGGCTTCTGACCAGAAAATGGGATTTTCCACGATAATTCCTATTTCGATAATGGTTCCAGGTGCAACTACTGTTTATTGTGACAAGCTTTCTCAGCTTCTCAAAAACACACCGGATACTGAGATAGAGGTATCTGAAGAGAATGGAAACCTGATAATAAGGCCTTCTGATGGAAGCAATTCATTCCTTATCAATATAAAGACAATAGATGCATCAAAATTCCCTGAACTCATGGATATAGATGAATCTCTCTATTTCTCACTTACTCAGAGGGATTTCTTCGACATGATTGATAAAACATCATTTGCTGTAGCAGATGAGGATTCGCGTCATTTTCTTACCGGTGTATATATGGAAAAGAAAGACGATGATCTTGTTCTTGTCGCAACTGATGGAAAGAGACTTTCATATGTATGCCGCCATTTTGAACAGGCAATACCTGATTTCATGCCTGCAATCATTCCCACCAAATTCCTTGCACAGATGAAATCAATAGGTACAGGAGAAGGATTATTCTCAATAGGGGTGAAAGAAGGATTCATTTTTGCCGAGATAGGAAACAGAACAATCTATTCCGGTCTTATTCAGGGGCCTTATCCTGCATACGAAAAAGTTATTCCAAAAGGACTTGAAAACGTATGCATATTGAAAAGGGAAGATGCTGAGAAGGCAATTTCGCTTATCTCAATTCTTGTCGAGAGCAAATCAAAGCGTATATATGTAGATCTCACAGAGAATCTTGTAACATTCTCAAGTGAGAATACTGAATTCGGAGAAAGCAAGCAGTCATTGCCGGCTTCTTACAGCGGACAAGATGTGAAGATGTCATTCAATTGCCAGCTTCTTCTGACTCCTATAAAGAAAATTGATTCAGATTTCATGAAGATAATGTTCAATAAACCATCTTCAGCCATGATATTCACATCAGAGCCAGAGAAAGACTATCTCTTTGTTCTGATGCCTATGCAGATACAGTGAGATTTCTGTCTGTCTCAATCAACGATTTCAGAAACATATCCTCCGTAAATATAGATATAAATGCGGAGGATATTGTTCTTACTGGAATAAATGGACAGGGAAAAACAAACTTTCTTGAATCTATATATACCATATGCTATGGTTCCTCATTCAGAACAAGTCATCTCAAGGAATCTGTAAGACATGGATGCGATGGATTCATGCTTTCTGCAATTGCCGAAAATGATAATGAAATTAAGGAAAACATAAGAATATCCTTCATAGATGGTAAAAGAAGGATAATGATAGATGGAAAGGAAATAAATGACAGGCGGAATCTTATCTACAGTTTTCCATGTATCGTCTTTTCCCATGATGATATTCTCTTTGTGAAAGGAGAACCTGAGAACAGAAGAAAGTTTTTTGATCAGATGATGAGTCTCTATTCTCCTTTTTTCTTTGATTCACTGCGTTCTTACAGAAACATACTCATGCAGCGCAACGCGGCAGTCAAACAGAAAAACAAGGAAATAATATCGCTTTATAATACAAGACTTGCCTCTTTCGGATTGGAGATGATGAAGGAAAGGGCTGAAGCTGTGTATGGTTTCAACACTATTTTTCCAGATCTTTTCAGGAAAATATCCGGAACTGATATGAATGTAAGTGTGAAATATCAGCCTTCATGGGGTGCTATGGAAGATATTGAGGAAATCTCCTCTTATCTTGAGGAGAATACAGACAGAGATATCATCTTATCGACTACAACAAGCGGACCGCATCGTGACCGTTTCACTGTCATGTGCGATAACACACCTTTTTCCTCGATCGGATCAACAGGGCAGATAAGACTTGCTTCGATTCTTTTCCGTATAGCAGAAGCCGAATATTTCCTGATGAAGACAGGAAAGAAACCTGTTCTTCTCATTGACGATGTACTTCTTGAACTTGATGTTAATAAAAGAGGCATGATTCTTGAATCTCTTCCATCATATTCTCAGGCATTCTATACATTTCTTCCTGATGAAAGATATTTCCTGGCAAAAAGGAAGAATGCTCTATCATATAAGGTTAATGAAGGAGAATTCATAATTGATAGAGGTTAAGGATATAAAGGATCTTGTACGTGAATATGTTGATAAAACCGTATCTCCGGATATCCGTTATCATCGTGAATGGCCTTTAATTGCAGGTCCTAACTTAAGAAGAGTCACTTCTTTTGCTAAAATGGATGGAAACACCATATGCATATATGCAAAAGGATCTTCAGCACGGACAATGGTAATGCTTGAAAAACAGCGTATCATCTCAGATTTCAACAGGCATTTCAAAAACGTTGTTGCTGATGATATAAAAGTGCTTCGTTTTCAGTAATATAAGAATAATATTACGGGTTGACCTGTGATGCCGTGTTTGTTAGAATCTCATAATTGGGCACAAAGGCTGCCATAATCTGATATTAACCGCTTAAAGCGATGAATTTGGAGTATATCAAATGAGTAACAAAGGCAAGAGAACCTATCATCCAAGCAAGATGAAGAGGACAAGGAAGTTCGGTTTCCGTGCAAGAATGGCCACAAAGGGTGGACGTCTTGTACTTGCTCGCCGCAGAGCTAAGGGCAGACACAGCCTCACAGCAAGCGATGAGAAGAAGCCTTACTAAGACAGAGATCATCAGAAAGAAAGAAGAAATCAATCGCATTTTCAGGCATGGGTTATCTTTATCCTGCAGGGGAATGCGATTAATCAGTTTTAACAACAATCTGGGTTTTGATCGTATCATAGTCATACCGGCAAAGCATTTTGGCAATTCAGTCGAAAGGAACAAGGCAAGACGAAGAGCCAAGGAGATTTTCCGGAACTATGAGAAGAGAATAAGCTCGGAAGAACCTATGGAAGATGAAGGACGGGATTATGCTCTTGTCCTGTATCCTGGTAAGGTTTCCACCTTTTCCTTGCTTGAGTCCGGTTTTTTAGAACTTCTGGACAGGTCTAGGCGGAAATAGTTCCCATTTCTTCTCATCAGCAGAGATTTCCTATTCCAGCTTACGGATACATATCTTTCCATCATCAAGGAGAAAAGATGGATAGGAATACCATCATTGCGATTGTTCTGTCTGTCATAGTCATTACAGTAGGAATGACCGTCCAGACGGCATTTTTCCCTCCGGAGATTCCTGTTACCGAGGAAGGCACATCCGTTGTGGAAACAATTGATGCAACGTTGCCTGAAGCAACGGGTGGCAATATCGAAGCAGTAGGTGATGATCCTGATTCTGCACCATTTGTAATAACAACAGGAGCTTATTCAGTCACATTTGACCCGGCAGGGGCATCTGTTTCTTCAATAAAGCTTACAGAGCATCTTGATGGGGAAGAACCTGTTGAGCTCCTTTTTAAGGATGCAGATGATGAGAATGCATTCATGCTTTATGTGGGTGGTGATATAAAGCAGCCTGTTGATGCTGTTTTCAGCCATAGTGAAAGTGTCAATTCAAGTGGCCTGACAATAGTATCCTTCACGCGTGATTTCACTACTTCCGAAGGAAAGCAGTTCACAATCAATAAGCAGTTTGCAATACCTGACAACGGCGAATACATGATCCAGCTTCTTGTTGATATACAGACAGCGGACGGATCACCGATTCCTCTTAATATATCATCAGATATGTATACTCTCTCTGTAGGTCCTCAGATTGGACCATCATTTGAATCGATTTCAAATAACTATGATTACAGAAGAGTATCTGTACGCTATGATGACAAGGGCAGAAGCGATGTGAGGTTCAGTAATGGTGTCTTTGAATCCGATGAGGATAAGACAGTAGACTGGATATCACTTGCCGGAAAGTATTTTGCTTTTGTTCTCATTCCTGAAAATGACGGAATAATAGCTTCTGCAGAGGCTATACAGACAACAAATGACACTGGAGTATCACAAGAGGATACAATTTATCTTTCGCGTGCTGCATCTGGCGAGTCACATGTCCGTGATATGTACTCATTCTATGCCGGTCCGAAGGTGAAGAATATCCTGTCTGTCTATGACAATGCAGATGACAATATCTTCCGTATCGAAGGACATGAGCTTACAGAAGTTCTTGATGGAAGCTGGCTTTCATGGCTTGAGACAATCCTTAACTGGATTCTCCAGCTTTTCTACAGAATCATCCCTAATTATGGTGTTGCCATTATCCTGCTCACGATTCTCATAAAGCTTCTTCTTCAGCCTCTTGCCAAGAGAGGTATGGATTCAACTGCAAAAATGAGTGCTCTCACACCGAAGATCAATGAGATAAAAGAGAAATATCCAAACGATCCTGAAGCACAGAATGCAGCGATGGCAAAGCTTTATAAGGAAGAGAAGATCAATCCTATGGGATCATGTCTTCCGATGCTCATCCAGTTCCCTATATTCATTGCCCTCTATGGACTTCTGAATACTAACTTTGATCTCAGAGGATCAATGTTCATTCCTGGATGGATTCCTGATCTTTCTATTCCTGATACTATCTTCACGCTTCCGTTTGCTATTCCTCTTCTTGGAAATCAGATACATCTTCTGCCTATACTCTATACAATTTCCATGATTTTCCAGATGAAGATAACACAGGCTGGTACTCAGGCAGGAACACAGGCTGGAATGATGAAATTCATGACATATGGTATGCCTATAATCTTCTTCTTCATCATGTACAACGCACCATCAGGACTTCTTCTTTACTGGTCGACTGTAAACGTAATATCCATCGGTCAGCAGGTATTCGTAAATAAAAAGAAGAAGAACGTATATGTTGAACAGATCGCAGAGCGCGATGCTGAGAAGCTTGCTAAGAAAGAAGCCAAAAGAAAGAACAGGAGAAAGTAAATGCAGAAGGAATATGAAGGAAGAACTGAACAGGAAGCTATAGATAAAGCTATAAGAGAGCTTGGTCTTGATCGTGATCAGTTCGATGTTGAGATAATAGAGAAGGAAAAGAAAGGGCTTTTCCGCAAGGGAAATGTGAAGATAATGGTTTACTACGGATCTGATGAGGAAAATGAGATTTCCGAGGATGAGAAAGTAAACGAAGAGAGCCCTGAGGATCATAACCCGGAACCTCAGAATGATAATGAAAGGAAGATTCTTGAATTCCTCGATACCCTTATTTCCAAGATGGGATATAAAGGCCACTCTGTTATCACATTCCGCCGTGATTCGAAAATAGGAATCAGCATTGAGAGTGAGGATTCCTCAATCATAATAGGACGCAAAGGAAAGAATCTCGATGCAATCCAGCTTATAACTAATGTATATGCTGGTAATCTTGATCCAGATATCAAGGTGGTAATCGACAGCGAGAACTATAGGGTAAGACATGAGGAGCAGATTATCCGCAATGCGTACAGGATTGCTGCTGATGTCAGGAGAACAGGACGCTCCCGTCTTCTTGATCCTATGAATCCTTTTGAAAGAAGACTCGTTCATACAGCTCTTAACGATTTCGAAGGAGTCGAGACAAAGAGCGAAGGTGATGGCCTTTACAAGCAGGTAAGGATTCTTCCAAAGAAATGACAGCTTCTGCTCCGGCTTGGTCCGGAGCATTATTATTGACAAGTATTTTTAATAATGATACTTTATTAATAATAATTATCAATAAGGATGGTTATATGGAACGAAGGAATACGATGCAGAAGGCACTCACATATGAAGCTGTTATGTCGTATCCTGGGCATCCAAGTGCCGATGATGTATACCGCATAATATCATCAGAGCATAGTTCTATATCAAAAGCGACTGTATATCGTAATCTTTCTCTTCTTGCTGAGGAAGGTAAAATCAGAAGAGTGGAATCATTCGGTAATGGGGAAGTCCGTTACGATCATAGAACAGATAAGCATTATCATGGATATTGCAGTAAATGCGGAAGGGTTGTTGATATCAGATTATCGTATGATAATGAGATCATAAATAAGGCTTTGCCTATGGAAGATGGTTTTGTTATCACCTCCCATGAGCTTATATTTGAAGGTATCTGCAAGGAATGCAGAGAGAAAGGAGAATGAAAATGGAACTGAAGGGATCAAGAACAGAGAAGAATCTTCAGACGGCATTTGCAGGCGAGAGCCAGGCAAGAAACAAGTATACCTACTTTGCTTCCAAGGCAAAGAAGGAAGGTTACGAGCAGATTGCAGCTATCTTCCTTGAGACAGCTGAGAATGAGAAAGAGCATGCAAAGCTTTGGTTCAAGTATCTTGAGGGTGGTGACATCAAATCAACACAGGAGAACCTCAAGGCAGCTGCTGAAGGCGAGAACTATGAGTGGACAGATATGTATGCAGAGTTCGCAAAGGTAGCTGAGGAAGAAGGATTCAAGGAGATTGCAGCAAAGTTCAGAGGTGTTGCAGCTATTGAGAAGCATCATGAGGAAAGATACCTTGCTCTTCTCAAGAATGTTGAGGAAGGACTTGTATTCTCAAGAGATGGTGAGATGATCTGGAAGTGCAGAAACTGCGGTCATATCGTAGTTGGCAAGAAGGCTCCTGGAGTATGCCCGGTATGTGCACATCCACAGGCATATTTTGAGCTTGTTGGCCAGAATTACTGATTCTTTCCTGAAGTGATTCATGAGGGACCTTGACCAGGGGTCCCTTATTCTTTCTCTGGTCAAGGTATATTGACTATGGAGTCAAACTATAGTTTCTTATAGTGGTTTGGAGGAATGATATGTCATCTGATAATGCCGAGAGAATGTTTCTCGAAACAAAACCAGGGCATCTTTTTTTCAAAGCCGCTATTCCCGGTGCGCTGGGAATGCTTGCTTCTTCACTTTATTATCTTTTAGAAGGAATACTTGTAGGAAGGATTCTAGGCGCAGATCCTTTTGCTGCGCTCAATCTTGCAATGCCCTTTGTTATAATCAACTTTGCTGTTTCAGATATGATAGGAGTCGGTTCTTCCGTTCCCATTGCCATCAAGCTTGGAAGAGGAGAGAAGGAAGAGGCAAACACTATATTCTCAACAGCGATTGTACTCATAATACTTTCCGGTATTGTCACGGGTTCACTTCTTTTCATTTCTGCTCCATCTCTTTTCAGAATGATGGGAGCTGATGAGCATCTTATTCCTTATGCGGTGAAATATCTGAGAACTTATGCCTGCTTCTCACCTCTGACGACCATGGTATTCGCTGTAGATAATTATCTGAGGATATGCGGTAAGATCAAAGGCTCACTGCTTATGAACATATTAATGGCCTCAGCTGGTGTCATATTCGAGGTTTTCTTCCTTATCATACTCAAAGGAGATATATCATCAGCAGCTCTTGGTACATGTCTTGGAATGAGTTCAGCAGCTCTTTCCGTCCTATTCCTGTTCTCAAGAGGCAAGATGGCTCTAAGATTCAGAGCTCCTAAATTCCATATATCGCTTATCAGGACAATTGTCTCATGCGGTCTTCCGACATTTCTTTCAAATATATCTGGAAGGATCGTGTCAATTATCATGAACACGCTTCTTCTCTCTCTCGGTGGAGCGGATGCAGTCAGTGTATATGGGATAATAATGTCTGCAGATGGTGTGGTGATGCCTCTGATGTATGGAACATGTGATTCCCTTCAGCCATCCGTTGGCTATAACTGGGGTGCCAGACGTTTTGACAGGGTAGGAAAGATAGAGAGATACTGCTTTGGAGCAGGCGCTGTTCTTTCAGTGATCTTCGGCCTCTTCATCTTCACATTCCCTGATTTCGCAGTCAGTCTTTTCATTGAAAGCAGCAATGAGAATATACATATGCTCGGCACAACTGCGTTGAGAATCGCTTCGCTGTCATTCATCGTCAGGTGGATATTCGTATGTACTCAGTGCTTCATGTCAGCTATCGGGAAACCTGTATATGCAGCTTCAATCTCCGTTTCCGCAGCATTCGTCTTCCCTCTGATTCTCATAATGGCATTCAGTTCATTTGGTCTTGATGGCATATGGATGAATCTGCCAGGGACATCTGTTCTGACATCCATTCTGGCACTCATCATACTCACAAGATACAAAGGTATTGTAAGAAAGGAGAAGGAAATCAGAACAATCGACTGATTTCTTCTGAAAGCTCCTTTGCCCTTTCCGGAGCAAACTGGGCTCCAAGCTGTGAGATGATCTCTCCTGCAAGAAATGAGGCTATTTTCCCTGCTGTCTGAGGTGAGTAGCCTTTTATATATCCATAAAGGAAGCCGGCGGCATAAGTGTCTCCGGCTCCTGTGGTATCCACAGGTTTTGTTGTTCCATAAAGAGGTATCTGCGTGATCTTTCCCATATCAGAGATATAGGAGCCGTTCTTTCCATTCTTGACTACTGCAATTGAACACAGCTTTCCCATAGAATGACAGCATTCATATGCATCGTAGTTATTGAAAAGAAACCTCGCTTCCTCGCTATTTGCGAACACTATGTCACAATAGTTTGAGACAAGATCAAGAAAATCCGAACGATAGCGTCCTACTGCAAAAGGATCTGCAAGGTCGAAAGCGATTTTTATATCATTTTCCTTTGCAATCCTGAGAGCCTTCTTCACAGCTCTTCTCTGTTCCTCAGTATCCCACATATAACCTGTGAAATAGAAAAGGTCTGCATTTCTTGCACTCTCTTCATTGACATTGCATTCATCGAACAGCCTGTTAGCACCAAGAAATGTGTTCATGGTCCTCTCCTTATCTTCTGTAAGGAGGATTATCGATGTTCCTGTTGCAGCCTCGAAGGATACAGTCTCATCTTTAACGCCGCTTTCACGTAAGCGCTTACGGTACATTTCGCCATATTCATCATTTCCTACGCCGCCTGCAAGTATTGTATCAACTCCAAGCATTCTTAATGTGACCATTGTATTCGGACATGAGCCTCCACATGAAACAGTCTTCTTTCTGTCATTCATGCAAGAGAGGATTTCAGAGCGTTTCCTTTCATCAATAAGCAGCATTGTCCCTTTGTGCAGAGACAGTTTGTCGAGATCGTTTTCATCTGCATAACAGAGAAAATCTATGAGTGGATTCCCTATACCGTAGATTGCCATACCAAGAGTATAAGGAGTTTCGTTACATAACGCTATATATAGGTTTTCCACAGGTTTTCCACACCTCAGTGGAAATGATGTGGAAAAGTGTGTAAAACAGCCTTATCCGGGTGTTTTAAGAGACAGTGATCTCAAATGTGATAATTTAGATATCTTTTTATGATATAAAGAAATATATATTGTAATTAACAAGTCAATAACATAGGATTTATATAACTTCAATTCAGTTTTGATTATATTCACAACCCTGTGGATAACCCTTTTTTCACAGAGTTTTCCACAGGTTTTCCACAGGTCGATGGGAATTTATCCACAGGTATGTAAATAACAATGTTGATTGCAATTATCCGTATAGAAATGAAAAACAGGAAAAGTAGTGTCTAGTGTCTGATCCTGTCAAGATAGAGTTCTGCTTCCCTGAATAGTTCTCTAACATTGCCAGGATATGGATGCATGAAAATAGAATAATCAATGGCCTTTTCCAGATCCTTCTGTCTGCTGAAAACCTGCAGTATCTCAGGAATATCCTCCGGATGCTCATCAAGGCTTGGCATTCTGATCTCTATACCTGAGATCCTGTAATAGAAATCCTTTCTTATTCTTTTCTGTTCCAGCAGAGAAGAAAGTGTCATGTTCGATGCCGTGATGAGACGGAAAGACGTTTTTGTGATTCTGTCAGAACCTAGTTTTCTGAATTCTCCGGTATCGAGAACCCTTAGCAGTTTTGTCTGGATATCAATAGGGAGATCCTGTATTTCATCAAGAAACAATGTTGACCCATTAGCCGATGCAAGAAGGCCTTCACGGTTATCCAGGGCTCCTGAGAAAGCTCCTTTTGAATGTCCGAACAATTCACTGTCTGCGATGCTGTTTGCAAGGCAGCCACAGCTTTCCATCACCATTCTGCCATTTAGGGAAGAAAGGTCATGGATGAGTTTTGCAGCCAGTGTCTTTCCTGTTCCGGTTTCTCCTACGATATGTACAGGAATAGTTGAATCTATGGCAGATCTCAGTTGTTTTCTTGTCTTCCTCATCAGTTCTGAACTTCCTGCAAGCGCATTGCTCAGTACTGATGATATATAATCTGAGGATGATATCTGGTTTATGGCATCCCTTAACTCATATTCAGTGCATGACTCACTGACCATTATTGCAGAATCAAATGAGTTATGCCTCCTCGCATCATCCGGGTAGAATATGATTGTGCGTTCTTTTCCGACAATCTGTTTTATCATATCCTTCTCTGCCGCATCTGAGCGCAGAAGGACAATATCCTCATGCCTTAGTGATGAGTGAAGCCTTTGCGCGGACGGGCAGTTTACAGTGTCAAAACCCTCCAGAAAAGAGAGAACCCGATCCGAAAGAGCCCTCCCAAGTGAGTATAATAGAAATCTCATTTCCCCTCCTTTGTTTATACAATGAACCAGAATGGAAATGATATCAAAGAAAAACACCCGCTTTGGTCTCAAATAGGACACGTGTGAGGAAGATAATGATGTTTAATCATTTTACTCTTTTATATGCAATTATAAATCATATATAAAGATACGAGTTATAAAAATACATAGTCCATAAAAATGTAATGAAAAAGATTTTTGTTTGGTTTCAGCTGTTTTTATCCTGCAAAAGCACCTGCAGAGCAGAGGCCGTATATAGTGCTGCAGTCTCTGATCGGAGTATGTTTGTGCAGAGTAAAATCGGCATAGCACCCTTGGCTGTAGCCAATTCGCATTCCTTTTCTGAAAAGCCTCCTTCGGGTCCTATCATGAAGGAGATAGGCGATGAAGAAGACAGATCATTTACAGCTTCTTTCAGCGTCCTGGTGCCTGTTATTTCGCTCTGGTGAAGTATGAGTATCCTGCCTTCAGCCAGGCCAAGGGCTGCGCTGAAATCCACAGGTCCTATGAGTTCTGGCTCCTTGCTGCCAGACTGCTGTACGGCTTCTCTTATGATCAGTGAGAATCTTTCCATCTGATGATCGGAAAGAGAAGTCTGTACGAATTCAGTTTCCATCAGGACAATCCTCTTAACCCCCATTTCTGTGAGTGCTCTTATCTCCATCTCATTCTTCTTTCCTTTCAATACGGAAATGAACGCTGTAATCGGAGTGAAAGGCCCTGTGTAGGATGAGAGGCCATCCAGTAATGTCTCTTCCGGATTATCTGTTTCCTCAAGAGTTATTGAATCCTCATCGAAAAGAAAGGCCTTGTAGTATCTGTCATCCTTGTCCTTTGCTGTGAATATATCATTCACGTTCAGTCTCAGGACACGGAAAAGATAATTCTTTTCCTTCTGTGACAGCTTGTATACACCACGTTCTGCATCATTTCTCAGAAGAAACACCCTCATTCTCCGAAGACCTCCAGAGCTTTTGTTATATATTGATCAAACCATATGTCAGCGATGGGTCGTTCATCATATTCCATTGAGTATATGTACTCGTTTCTTACAAGGAGGATGAGTATATCTCTTGGGACACCACTGCTGCTGTATTCATCAGCAAAGGCTTCGATGTTTTCCTTTGTGTACTCCGGATGCTTCTCAATGTATTCAGCACAGCTGTTATTTTCCATGAATGCGGCGAAGGCTTCCATCTCCTCGTCTGTGTATTCCGGTTCTTCAATGAGTATGTCAGGAGTTATTCCGACCTCGTGTATATCCTTTCCGGATGGAGTGTAGAAATGTCCTGTGGTTATCTGTATGAATCCACCTCTGAATGGACGCACCTCTTGTGATATTCCTTTGCCGAATGTCTGGCTGCCGAGAACCTCTGCTCTGCCATTGTCCATAAGGGCACCTGTAAGGATCTCACTCGAGGATGCTGTTCCCCCGTTCACTATCAGAAGCAGAGGCATGTTTTCAGGTACAAGTACGCTTTCACCTGCATATACGATGCTATCTGAGCGTCCTGAACCTGGTTTGTATTTTGTCTCGAGCATCACACCGTCGGAAAGGAACATGTCAGCTGTCTCCAGTGCACTCTGTACTGTTCCTCCGCCGTTGTTACGCAGATCGATGATGAGCTTCTCAGCCCCTTCACCCAGAAGCTTCTCTATATCAGCAGCGACAGATGAGCCGGTTGTAAGGGAGAATGTGTATATCGCTATGTACCCGATATCATCTGTAAGCATTCCGGAAACAGTTGATGGAGTTGTGACAATCTCCGGCATCAGAGAGATGTCAAAGACAGCTGTGCCTCTGTGAACTGTAAGTGTGATTTCCTCTCCTATGTGTCCTTTCATCAAAGAGGAGGCTTCTGTGGCCGTAAGAGGCGCGACATCCTCTCCGTTAATGGCACTGATCATATCTCTTGGTCTCAATCCTGCTCTGTCTGCAGGTCCTCCGGGAAAAGGAGAGGCAATGATGACCATGTAGCTTTCAGGATCATTCGGATCTGCATAGGCAGGATTCATCTTTGTCAGATATGTTCCTATTCCTACATATTCTCCTTCTGTGGTCTCCTCGAACTCAGAGGCAATGTCAGCAGGAATGAAATATGAATACTGATCTCCCAGGGAGTCTACCATCGCCTTTATAAGTTCATTCTCCATTTTCTCAGTATCGATGTCATAAAGGAAGTCAGTACTCAGATATGCATAAAGGTTTCCGAGAGAATATAGAATCTGTGAGATGCTTCTTGAATCTTCTGCGGCTTTCTCTGCTTCGAGATGTGAAGGCTGCTCCGTTATTACAGGAGTATATTCAGGTGTACCTACTGCTGCCAGATGCATGAGTACACAGCTGATTACAGCAGCCAGAATTGCTTTTTTCATAGCTGCAATATATCACTAAAGAATGAGAAGATGCATCTTCTCCTTTCCGCGATTACTCCATATTCACTTCTGGATGTTTGCATCAAGTCTGGTATCTGCGTACACTTAGTTTATGCTTGCGTTCTTTGTCGAGTTTCCCGAATGGATCAGTCCATATGTCATAAATGGTTTGCCTGTAAGATGGTATGCTGTTATGTATCTTGTTGCATTTGCGATAGCCTATGCGCTTTTCAGATACCAGTGCAAGAAAGACAGATATCTTCTGCTTACAAGCGATGAGAGCCAGACATTCTTCTTTTATGGAATTCTTTTCCTTCTTATTTTCGCGCGGATTTTCTCAGTTCTATTCTACAGTGACGGGTTATATTACATCACACATCCCTGGATGATTTTCTGGCCTTTCAGGAATGGTCATTTCGTGGGTCTTCCCGGCATGAGCTATCACGGGGGAGTTGTGGGAGCCCTGATAGGTGGCATCATTTTCTGTCATATATACAAGAAGAAACTGCTGCGCATTACGGATACAGTAGTTGCAGGAATCCCTTTAGGATACACATTCGGACGCCTTGGAAATTTTATCAATGCGGAGCTTTATGGTCGTGTGACGACAGTTCCATGGGGAATGGTATTCCCGACCGCGCCTGGCTTTTCCACAGAAGAGGAATGGGTGAGGGAGATTGCTGACAAAACAGGGATTGAATATGTGCTGGGGGAGTTGGTGAATCTTCCGCGGCATCCGTCTCAGCTTTATGAGGCACTCTTTGAAGGAGTGGTTCTCTTTCTGATTCTCTGGTTTGTGATAAGACCATGGAAGCTGAGGAAAAAACTGCCTGATGGAACGGTTTTTGCCTTCTATCTGATGGGATATGGGCTTTTCAGGTTCCTGATTGAGTACTGCAGACAGCCAGATGAAGGAATCGGTTATGTCATAGCTTTGGGAAAGGAAAGCGACAACATAGCACTCTTTCAGTCATTCCTGAATATTTCCAAGGGACAGATATTCTGCCTGATTATGATAGTTCTGGGAGCAGCGCTTCTTGCACTGCTTCTCTGGAGGTACAGAAATGGATATAGAGAAGAAGCTGACAAGCCTCAGAAACGAACTGAGAGAAAGAAGCATTGATGCTTATCTTGTAACAGGTACAGATCCTCATCAGAGTGAGTATGTTGCACCAAGATGGAGGACCAGAGCATTCATTTCCGGTTTCACCGGTTCTGCAGGTACTGTGGTCATAACCCAGGACAAGGCACTTCTATGGGTGGACAGCCGTTATTTCATACAGGCTGAGAAAGAGATTGCAGGAACAGAATATGAGATGATGAAGCTCGAGACTGAAGGGACTCCTGATCCTTACCAGTGGCTGGAGGAAAACCTTGAGAAAGGTGCGAAAGTCGGCGTCGATGCATCCTCTATCTCGATTGCATTGTTCTCTTCTCTTTCCTCTTCTCTCAAGGAAAAGGGCATCGCGCTTGAGGCAACGGATGATCTTCTTGATCCTATCTGGAAAGACAGACCTCCTGTACCATGTACAGAATGCGAGGAGATGAGTGTTGAGTATGCGGGAAAGACAGCAGCAGGGAAAATAGAGGAAATCAGGAAGGTTCTCCGCCAGAATGGACTGAGATGGACATTCATAGCCTCCATTGATGATATTGCGTGGCTTACGAATCTCAGAGCTGATGATATACCTTGCAATCCTGTCTTCGTGTCATATGCATTCATATCACTGTCAAAAGCGGTTCTCTTCATTGACAAAGGCCGTTTTCATGATAAGACGGTTCTGCAGCATGTGAAGGCTGTTTTTGACATCAGACCATATGAGAATGCCGCAGCCGATCTGAAGAACCTTGCAAAGGGGGCAGGATACTATTCGCCTGAGAAGGTGAGCGAAGTATTCCATAAGGCACTTTCCGGAAAGAACAATGTCACGGGACGTGATCTCACAACGGATATGAAGACAAGAAAGAATGATGCCGAGATGAAAGGCATGAGGCTCGCTCATATCTACGATGCGGCCGCTTATGTATCATTCCTTGCCCGCCTTGACAGAAACGCTGAATATGATGAGATTGCAATCTCTTCAAGACTGGAGAAGGAAAGAGAGCGTATTCCCGGCTATCTTGGGCCATCATTCAATCCCATCTCCGGATACCGTGAGCATGGTGCCATGTGCCATTACAGTGCTACTGAGGAGAGTTCTTCAAAGATAAACGGACATGGTCTTCTTGTTCTTGATACAGGCTCTCAGTTCGAGTTCGGTACCACCGATATAACCCGCACATTGCTTTTCGGTGATGAGGCAACCGAGGATGAGAGAAGGGATTATACACTGGTTCTCAAGGGGCATCTGGCACTTGCAAGGCAACGTTTCATAAAAGGAACAAGAGGTGTTCAGCTCGATGTGCTTGCCAAGCAGTTTCTTTGGCAGTATGGAGAGAGTTTCTACCATGGAACGGGCCACGGAGTAGGATGCCGTCTTAATGTCCATGAAGGTCCGCTGAGAATATCATCAGCATTGATAGATGTTCCGCTTCTTCCTGGAATGGTCACATCGGATGAACCAGGGCTTTATAAAGAAGGACGGTATGGCATAAGGATAGAGAACCTTCTTGCGGTGAAAGAGGATATGAACACCGAGTTCGGAGAATTCTATTCATTTGAGGTTCTTACTCTGGTACCATATGAGAGAAAGCTTATAGATATGTCTTTAATAACTGATGAAGAGAGAAAGCAGATTGATGATTATCATAAGAGGATTTATGAAGAGCTTCATGAGCTTGTTGAGCCGGATGTGCTCAGATGGCTGTCAGAGGCCACTTCACCGCTTTGAGACAATCCGCTATATTCCAATTGAAGGAGAAGAGTCTTATGGTTGAACCACTTAAGAAGAACGGAAAGATCGAGCGCCGTGGTCCTGTCATGCTTGTCATCATGGATGGCGTTGGATTTGGAAAGTATAAGGATGGAGATGCTGTTGCATCTTCAATGACAAAGAATCTCGATGCTCTTTATGCCACATGTCCCTGGACAAAGCTCAAGGCACACGGAACAGCAGTAGGTCTGCCTTCCGATGCTGATATGGGAAACAGCGAGGTAGGTCACAATGCGATGGGATGCGGCAGGGTATTCGCACAGGGTGCGAAGCTTGTCTCCAATGCAATCACATCCGGTGATATGTTCAAGGGTGCCACATGGCAGAAGCTTGTTGAGAATGTTAAGAAGAACAACTCAACTCTTCATTTCATCGGTCTGCTTTCAGACGGCAATGTCCATTCACATATCGATCATCTGAAAGCCATGGTTGCTGAAGCAAAGAAGGAAGGCGTGAAGAGAGTCCGTGTTCATGCTCTTCTCGATGGCCGTGATGTAGGGGAGATGTCGGCTCTCGATTATTTCGATCCTTTTGCAGAATATCTTAAAGAACTGTCAGCTGATGGTACTTTTGATGCCGCAATTGCTTCTGGTGGCGGAAGAATGGTCATCACAATGGACCGCTATAATGCTGACTGGGACATGGTGAAGCGTGGCTGGGAGACGCATGTGCTTGGTGAGGGCAGGATGTTTGAATCCGCACATGAAGCCATTGAGACTTTAAGAAAGGAAACAGGTGCAATCGATCAGGATCTTCCTCCGTTTGTAATCGGAAAGGATGGAAAGGCAATCGGAACCATCAATGATGGAGATTCGGTGATTCTTTTCAATTTCCGCGGAGACAGGGCAATTGAGCTCTCACGCGCATTTGATGAGGAGAATTTCACAGAGTTCGACCGCAAGAGATGGCCAAAGGTAGAGTATGCGGGAATGATGGAATACGATGGAGACCTTCATATTCCACATCAGTATCTTGTATCTCCTCCAGCTATTGACCGCGTAATGGCAGAGTATCTCTGTGCATCTGGTGTAAAGCAGTTCTCCATCTCTGAGACTCAGAAATTCGGACACGTCACATACTTCTTCAATGGAAACCGTTCAGGAAAGTTCGATGAGAAGCTTGAGGACTATGTAGAGATTCCTTCAGACAAGGTTCCTTTCGAGGAAAGACCATGGATGAAGTGTGCAGAGATCACGGACCGTGTGATTGCTGAGATCGAGAGTGGAAAGTGGGATTTCATCAAGCTCAATTTCCCGAATGGGGACATGGTCGGGCATACAGGAGTTTTTGAAGCAGTCGTATGCTCAATGGAGGCTATGGATCTTCAGATCGGCAGACTCAAAGAAGCTATTGAGAAAGCAGGTGGAATCATGGTCGTGACAGCAGATCATGGCAATGCTGATGATATGTTCGAGCATGACAAGAAAGGCGAGGTGAAGAGAAAGGAGAATGGAGAACCGAAGGCAAAGACCTCTCATTCACTCAATCCTGTTCCGTGCATCATCTATGATCCGGAATACAAGGGAGAGTATTCCAAGACACTCAATGAAGGTCTTGGCATTTCCTCGATTGCCGCAACATGTATCGATCTTCTTGGTTTTGAACCGCCAGCAGATTATGACAAGAGCGTAGTCAACATTCAGTGAAATGAAGACAAAGCAAGGCTCCCCTCTCGAGGGGAGTCTTCTTCTATCAGAATGTTGTCTTTGATGTTATTACGAGCATTGTTATTCCAACGATATAGAGAATTCCGGAAATGACAGAAGGAAGGATCACATTGCTCATTGAGAAGAAATTTCCAATCATCATTAAAATGAATGCGGCCGCTTTGCTTATGCTGTGCGTTGATCTGTCCTTTGCCACTGCAGCAATGTATGTTGATATGGAAACAAGATAGATGCAGATCAGTGTGGCTAGCAGAAGCGCATCATAGGAAGATGAGAAAACGGTAAGAGTTGCCAGGTCCGTAGTTCCTGTATTCAATGGCATTGCAATGGCAAGGAACAATGCCGCTCCTATGGATATCATGAGATAGAGCTTCAGTCTTGAGGCATTTGTTCCATAGAACTGTACGGATGTGAATACGAAAACGATAGCAGCTGCAAGCATTGCAAAGCGCTCTATTATCACAACAGCATTAGGAGACAGAATCGTTATCCCCGATATCTCTGTATAAAGCGGCATGATCATTGTTGATTCAAGCGCTATGAAAGAGAAAAGCAGGGAAAGAAGCGTGCTGTCTATGCTGTGTGTCCTGTGTCTTAACCTCATGATGAAGAGAAAGACGATTGAGGAGATTATGATTGCAAGCTGTGGCAGATACACCATCAGGTACATGAACCAGCCAGATATCCTCCTCTGAAGGAGAATCACTGTCATATGCACGAGCATCGCAGAATATGATATTGATATCAGAAACTGCAGACATAGAGCGAGTGAGAATTGTTTTCTTCTTTTCTCCGGCATCAGATTGTATCCTTATATGGCACCTCTGTATCTGTACCGACGAAAACCGAGGCAATGCTGTTTCCGCAATTGACGATGATGGCATCGAGCATTGTAGCAATTCCACCGACAAGCGGTATGAATGCGATAAGTGCATTCTCTGCACCATAGAGATTGATTCCGAGCATCTCCAGCGTAAGGACCGTAATCAGTACAGTCTCTGTACCTGCGGCTGCGGAAGAGATGAAAGAGACTATGGCAGCGCATGCAGCTGCTGCAGCAATCACCTTTGCATTCGGCATGCTTCCCGTCGTTGCCTGGAAAAGAGACAGCAATGAGAGCACGGATATAAAGGTGCTTCCACCTTTTGCAATCACGGAAAGCACCGGTGCTGCTGTTGCTGCAATTCTCTTCTGGACTCCGAGATTCTGCCTTGATGTGCTTTCGCAAAGCGGAAGCGTTGCGATTATATTCGATGTGGAGAAACCCATCAGGGCAGGTGCTATTGATCTGTAGATTATTCTGTAAGGATTCTTTCTGAAACCTGTGAAGACTGCATAGAGAAGAGGAATTACGATCAGAACAGCTACGGCAATGGCGGCTGCAAGCATCTTTGCAAATTCAGGAACTGCCAGGATTGTCTTCTCCTGATACATCGTCACAAAGAAAGAAGATGAGGATGCGTAGACAAGGAAGAAACCATAGACCGTGTATGTTCTGGATATCCTGTACATGACTTCAGAAAATGAATTCATCGTGGTATATGCAGGTCTTATGATATCTGCAGAAGGCTTCATTGCAAGGCCGAGAATCCATGCCACGATTATGACAGGAACAATGAACCTCGTAGCAGATGCGATTGACCAGAAAGCATTGAGGGGATACATCGCATTTCCTGCTGAGCTGAGCATGTAGGAAACATGGGATATCAGTGTTCCTGGTGAGCTTCCGGCTGTGCTTGTCACCGGAAAAGGTTCCGGTTTGAGGATGAATACAAGCGACGCTGCAAGAGCCAGTACTGCTGTTGATACTACTGCCCATAACAGGGACGGAAAGAACATCCTCTTTCCCTTTGCATCTTTTCCAAGAGAGGAAATCCCGTGTGAGAATGTTATGAAAAGGATTGGAATGGTAATGAACACACCAAGACTTATAAGAAAGGAAGAGACGGATGAAAGAAGCCCCGAGGCATATGGAGATGAACCGAAAAGAAGCGCGGTTGCAAGTCCCATTAGCAGTGCTGCGATATAGGTTATCCAGGTTTTCATATGAAGAGGATACAGCACCTCTATGCTGTAGTCAATGTTGAAAGGATTTTGAAAGCGATGATTACAAATAATATAATTCTTTCTATAGCAAAATATTGCTGTGTGAATAATCAAGAGGGACGGAGGCTTTCCGCCCCTCTTTTGCATCTTATTCTGCTTCTTCGGTTTCTGTCTCTTCTTTCTTCAGAAGTTCCTTTAGTTTGTATCCGCTCTTCGCTTCCTTCTCGAAAAGCTCTTTTATGTAAGCATCAGCATTGAAGTCTTTGCTTGCTGGCAATAGTGCGAATGCAAGAGCCGAGAGCAGGATAAGACGCTGCATCTGCTCCTTGTTGTACCAGATCTCTCCCCGATACTCATTGCACTGCGCAAGATTCTGCACTCCCTCGTCGCTGATGATCGTGGCAAACAGCTCGAGAGGCTTCAGATTCTTCTTGTACAGCTTGCCAGCCGCTGTCAGTACTGCAGCGCCATGTGTTATGGCTCTTCGCTCATTCTCGTCATATCCGAGATTGCTGAACTCATACTCGAAGAATGCATCGATGAGCAATCTGTCTGTTTCCTCCATTGCTTCTATGATATCCAGGCCGGATGCGAAAGGATGGAGAACGAGGGAGGAGGCAAGTGTCAGAGCCAGGGCATTGTCAGCACTGGCCCATGCCGCGAATGCCTTTCCTTTCTTTTCCCTGAAGAGAGAGGCGAGTGTGCGTACAAGCCTGATCATCGGTTTCGGTTCGACTTCTTCAGGTTTTACGGCAATCTGGCCTTTCGCAGGCTCATCAAGTGTCTTGTAGACCTCCGGGATTGTCGTATAGCATTCTGCGATGGATAAAAGGAGATCCCTTTCACCCTGCTTTGACAGTCTTCCATTCACCAGGTCCTCAAGATGATGCAGTGTTTCCTGGGAGCGCAGGGCTTCCATGGCCTTGAAAAGAGGCTCAAGGCGCAGCAGTGCTACCGCTTTGGAAATATTCCTGATACCTTTCCTGCCGAACATTCTCCAGAGTTTCTCATAGCTTCCGTCCGTATCCTCAACCTGCCGAATGTTCCAATAGACGCGTGACTCGTATCCGTTTAGATGGAATGAGAAGCCTTCATCGTAAAGCTGGATGGATGGAAGAATGTATGTGAGTCCGTCAGTGAAGCAGTCGAGAAGCGCGAAATTCCTGCCTCCGAATGATAGGGCAAGGCTGTCTGCGAGCTTTGTTGTAACAGCAGTTCGTGAATCCTTGTCCTTCTTCAGTTTCGGTACTGATATATTGATTGTTCCACTGCATTCCTCATATCTGTTATTCACCAGGACAAGAGTACGGTCTGAATCTATACCGTTTACAAAAGCGTAGACGGATTCTTCGATGCCTCCATTCTGGTTATAGCAGTCAAAGAGCTGGAAATACTCCACGCCTGAGAAGAGATACCTTCTTCTGAAAAGAGGGAAGATCCTTCTGTAGTGTTCGCCGACAAGCCATCCATTCGGCTGCTCGTTGTAATAAGCCCTCTTGTACTCCATGCCATATTTCTCATGGTAGCCTTCAATCTGTCCATGTCCGACCATCGGAAGACCAGGAAGCGTTGCCAGGAGCGTGCAGACAGCAAAAT
>CASEGX010000004.1 GCA_949287505.1 uncultured Spirochaetales bacterium
CAATCTGTGGCAAAGAGATGGCAAAGGAACAGTCATTTCATCGGGGAGCATGCCTTTCAACACAAACGCAACATTCAAATTTGAATTGCACACTGAAAATGTCCGTTCTTGCTTGATACTGGAAAAGAAGGCTGCTGCATACTATTGTCCGGATTGTGGCCATGTGATTGCCTTCTACAAGACGAAGTGAACTTTGCCGCATTCATCCTGCAGGACAAGCCTGGCAGGTTTTCTGGTGGTATGTCTTATAAATCGAGGCAAATGTGAAGCCTGAGATGATTAAAAACCGCTCCATGAGGAGCGGCTGAGTCAACAGTCATTTCCATATACTTCCAGCTGTATGAGTGCTGGGAATGGTGATTGATCTGATGATTTAATAAGCCTGTCCAGACTTAATGATGAGACGGTTTTCTTCTCGAAAGTGAATTCCTGCGGTCCGTCTTTCTTCTCAAGTTTCACTACAAGCTCAGAACCGTCGGAGAATGAGAATGTGCCCTCATCCCACCATGCATCGTGAGGGAAGTCCGCACGCGTATAGACGATGATTCTGTCAATCTCGACATTGCGTCCGAAATCTAGAGTGAGTTCTGCCTCTGGATCCCTGTTTATGCCCCAGCTTGACCAAGGCCATTCGCCATGTCCATTTGAAGCGACAATTCCGTCTATTGCATTTCTTGCAGCGAATACCGATTCTCCTCTTGTCTCGATGTTTGCCTTCGCATGCGGGAAGAGTGATTCATTCTCATGTGCGTCATAGGGATTGAGCGCGAGATTGCGGTAACCGCATTCCCATTTGTATGCCTTCCTTGCCCATAGGAAATGCTTGCTTCCCCTGTAAACGGCATCATGATAGCAGTCATGCTTCTGATTGAATGGAACGGGCAGTGTGAAAGGTTTGCCGTTCGTATATAAAGTGCTTCTGCCGAGTACTGCATCAAACTGAAGCGTGAGGTATCCAGCCTCATCCGGAGTGAAGGAAATGCAGTCTCCTTCCTTGTATTCATCTTTGATCACGAGGTAGACATCATTCTGTCCTTCTGCTGAATAGACAGCAGCCCCGTCTCTGATTATCTCTATCTTCATTCTATCCTCCTAAGATAAGTCTATCATCCATGTAAGTGCTTCTGGAAGCGTGATGAGTGTCCTGTACAGCTTTTCAGGCCATGCTCTTCTGAGCCTTGCATCCTTTATTTCCATCTCTTCCGTCCGGGCGGTTATATCCTTGCTGAAATCTGCATGGAAATCATTCCATTTCAGGGTGTTACCTTCCTGAATGGGTTTCTCAACGGATATGAGGGAGAGAACAGCAGGATTTCCTGCGATGAAATCCTCCGTGATTTCTATCTTCATGTTCTTCCTGTCGAAGAAAGCTGTCCTGATGTATTTATCGAGGCCTTTCTTTTTCTCAAATGCGGAAGTGATGTCAAAAGAAGCTCTATTCTCATCAAGAATCAGAGTCTTTCCGCAGAATTCCTTTCCATCATGTTCCTCAAGAGGCGGGAAATTCACCAGATTATGGTAGGAGCTCCTCATTGGAAGGAGAGTGTATCTGTCTTTTGAGAATGTTGTCTTCGTGTATGTCTCCACCCCGATATCTATAAGGCATGGGGTGCTTCCTTTATAAAGTATGAAGCTTCCGACATCGTTGTGGTTGTGGCTTTCCCCGTTATTGCCCCCTTTGATCGCGAACGTTATGCCTTTTTCCCTGTAGATTCCAAAGCCGAGGCCCGGGAAGGAAGTAAACGAAGGTTTTTCGATTATATGATCCTTCTTGCTTTCATCCATGATTTCATCATGATTTGTGAGAGCAAGATACATATAGAAGAGATTGTAGTTGTTGTCTTCTTCTCTCCATGAGTACTTTGCATAGTCAGAAGCAGCATGATGCATCATTGCATCGCTTCCGACAGCTTTAGCAAAGAGATACTCCCTTGCCCCGAGAGGGCCGGCCTTTGGTGAGCAATCTGCGAAATTGAGATATA
>CASEGX010000005.1 GCA_949287505.1 uncultured Spirochaetales bacterium
AACTCAGTAACGGAAGGATACAGTATCCTCCACCTCACTTCCTTTATCAGAATATATGATGATGCTGTACTCCCCTTCGGGAAATGACGCCCCGGGAGTCAGCTCAAGATTCTCTGAGATCTTATCCTCTTCCTCTCCCCGGAAGCTTCCTTCCCATGAAAGATCACCATCAGGGGATACAAGACGGAATGTGTAGCTCATATCAGGATCGGAAAAGGATGCATGGAGCACGGCATCATCGCCAGATTGTGAAAAAGAAAGCGATGAGACCGTAAACTCCTCAGAAGCACAGGAGAAGAGAAGGAGAACAATGAAGAGAGGAAGAAGACGTCTCATCTTCCCTCTTCCTCCTTGATTCTGGAACGCACTGGATTTGCGTAACTATTGAGAACAAAATCCCTGACATCCGGTGAAAGATGCGAGAAGCGTGCAAGGAATTCATCTCCATCGAAAGATGAAAGCTCTTGAGAGAATCTGTCGCTCTTCTCAAGATAGTCATAGGCAAACATATTCGTATCCCAGAGCTTATAATTCAGATGTATCTGGCGGTCTACTTCCCTGGCAACTTCCTCAGGCGTGCTGAAATCTCCTTGTACAGGCTTTCCGACAGCAAGATGAACCCGTCCCTTGTTTGCCTTCATGCCTCGTGCCATGGAAATGAGATCCTCGTACTTCTTCTTCTCATACTCTCCATGGTGCTGTTCTCTCAGGACCTCTTCCCTTCCCTTGTTAATGTCATTGGGATCATATTCATAGCTAATTGAGACAGGAAGTATGTTCATGGAGTTTATGAGCTCTGAGAATCTGATTCCCTTGCTTTTCTGCGACAGGTAAAGCATCTTGATGATCGAAGGCTGTGTGACATCGATTCCATCCTTGGATCTTCCAGGTCTCTGGGCAAGCCAGACAGAGATGTTCTCCTCCCTGATGACATCCACAAAGTATGAAGAAAGCTCAATGGTAGAGAGATACTTCTCCTTCATTCCAAGTGCACGGCGGACGATGATACCCCCATTGAGGCGGAAAAGATCCTCAATGAACTGATTCATCATCAGATTGTCTCCGAAGGCCATCTCGCAAAGCGGTTTGTCATGAGTGAGAAGCGTGTAATCAAGAAGTGCGCAGTCGAGAATGATATCACGGTGATTGGAAAGGAACAGATATCCCTTAGACGGATCGATTGAATCGTAGCCGGAATCTGAGAAGGCACTCATCGTACGGCCGATGATGGTCGGTACGAATATACCTGCCGTGATTTTCTTCTGGAATTCCGGATAACTCCTGACACTCCCTATATTCTCCAGGATGCCATTGAGGTATGAATAGATTGTCTCTATGTCATTGCCCCCGACAAGAAGGGAGACAAAAGCCCCCAGATACTCCCGGTGGTCGAGTACACGGCTTATAGCCTCTTCAAAATCCTTTCCTCTGTATGGTGCTATATTGCTGTATGCAGAAAAATCCATAAGCTCATTCCCCTATTGTCTTCAAGAACTGAGTGCGTTCCCACATCCAGCCATTCTCGATATGCTCCTGAGAGAGAAGACCAGTGAAAGCTGAAAGAGATGAGTAGCCATGGCGCTGCATCCAATCCTCTATAAATGCATTGATTTTTCCTATCACAGAGAATCCCTGCTGAATGATTGCTGTGCAGATCTCAACAGCTTTCGCACCTGAAAGGAGCATCTTCACAGCCGAGGCACCATCATGGATGCCAGTGTTGCCGCACATATCTGCCTTGATCTCCCCGCTCATAAGCCCTATCCATCTCAGCGCCTCAGCGTATTCATCGCCCGATGATACAGGGGAAGATGATGTGAATGAGAGTGTCTCGATGTCTATATCAGGACGGAAGAACCTGTTGAAGAGGACAATGGCATCTATACCGGCTTTATCAAGGGACTTGATAACGGATGCAAGGGAGGAATACTTGTATCCCATCTTTATGGACAGAGGTCCATCAATAGCGGCTCTTGCCTTCTCTGCAAATGAGACAAGACGCTTGTCCACCTCTGTACCTGTAACCGTAGCATCCGATGAGATAGGATAATAATTGAGCTCAATTCCATCAGCTCCGCATTTCACAAAGCGCTCAGCGTATTCAATCCAGCTGTCCATCGTCTTAGCGCTTACAGAAGCAATGACAGGAATTGACAGATTCTTCTTGGCTTCCGTCAGAAGCTTCATATAACGGTCTATATATCTGTCTCTTGAGAATGCAGCGTAATCAGCACCAGAGTGTCCCAGGAATTCCTCATTGCTCGCAATCTCCGCAGAGACATCGTTTTCAATCTGTTCTTCGAATATTGATTTCAGCACGACTGCCCCGGCACCGGCTTCCTCTGCTTTCTTCAGTGATACTATATTCTGTGTAAGGGGACCTGAGGAGACAATGACAGGTGATCTGAGCTCCAGTCCCATATATTTTGTGGAAATCATGAACAACTCCTTTAATACCGTTCTATTATAGCATCAAAGAGGCATATTAACTAAACCCTCCGGAGAGGGTTTTTCAAACACAATACGGAACCCACAGCTGGTGGGACTGGTAAACCACGAAGGTTTCAACCTCCTGAACCTCCGAAACCTTCACAAGCTCGGATTTGAAGAAATCCAGAAGGGAAAGGCCATCCTCCTCGGAAAGCTGGAGCTGGACTATAAGGTCATAGCGTCCTGTTACCACAGAAGCTGAGAAGACCCCGCGGAGAGCCGAGAATTCCCTCGCTTTCCTCTCAAGCTCCATTGTCTTAAGTTTCACACCCATAACCACAATCTGAACACCGGGAAGAAGGGAGGGATCGACAAGGGAGGTAATCCGCAGCACCCCCTCGTCAATCATGCGGTTAACTCGCGAACGCACTGTGTTCTCCGTTATCCCAAGCTCCTCGGCAACAGCTGAGTATGGGCGTCGGCCATCAGAAAGAGCCTTTATGATGGCCTTGTTGGTATCATCGATCTTCTTAACCATTGCGCCTCTCGAATTCCTTCATGAACATTGCAAGAGATGCGGCATCTTCCATCGGCAACGCATTGTAAAGGCTCGCTCTGAGTCCTCCTACGGACCTGTGGCCCTTGAGTCCGATCATCCCCTCTCTCTGAGCCTCTGCAAGGAACGCACTCTCCAGCTCCTCTGTCGGGCAGCGGAATACGACATTCATTCTTGATCTGTATCTCTTGTCCACAGGAGAACGATAGAAACCAGAGGAACTGTCAATCACATCATAGATATATCCAGACTTCTCCTCGGCGTTTCTGAGCATTCCCTCAACTCCGCCATTCTCCTTTATCCATTTAAGCACAAGTCCAACAGCCCAGATTGAGAATACAGGAGGAGTATTGTAAAGGCCCTTGTCCTTTGCATGCTTTGCATAATCCATATATGCGGTGAGACCAGGGTTGCGTTTTTCAAGCATGTCATGGCGCATTATGATGAATGTGGCCCCGGCAGGTCCGAGATTCTTCTGAACGCCGCCATAGATCATGGCGAATTTCGAGACATCCACAGGACGAGAAAGCATATCTGAGGACATGTCCGCGATAAGAGGAACGCTTCCGGTATCAGGGAAATCCTGCCACTCGATACCGCCTATAGTCTCATTGGCGCAGAGATAGAAGTAACAGGAATCCTCTGATGGATGGATCTCCTTAGGATCCGGAAGTGTTGTATAGCCACTCTCCTTTCCATCGAAAAGGATATTCACCTTGCCAAGTTTAGCAGCATCGTCTGCAGCCTTGTTTGACCATGAACCGGTCTTTGTGTAATCTGCGCTTTTTCCCGAAAGGAGGAAGTTCACAGGTATCATCGTAAACTGCAGTGTCGCACCACCTCCGAGGAAGTACACATCATAATCATCAGGAATGGAAAGAATGGAGCGGAAATCTGCAAGGCACTCATCATACATTTCCTCAAACATTCCGCCTCTGTGAGAAGCTTCAATCATCGACAGTCCTTTTCCATGATAATCAACGATGTTCTTCTGGAGTTCCTCAAGAACCTCCATCGGCATCACAGATGGACCTGCTGCAAAATTCATTTTCCTCATATCTTTCCTTCCTCCTTCAGTTTTCCGATTGTCTCATAGACCTCCTCTCCGATTCTGAGAAGGTTTTCCGTTGTATTGGCACCGACATGCGGTGTCAGTGTCACATTCTCACATCCAAGCAGTGGATTGTCCTCAGCTGGAGGCTCAGATGAATAGACGTCGGTGCAGAACCAGGAGACAGCTCCGCTCTTAATGGCCTCTGCCATGGCCTTCTCATCAACGCATTTGCCACGGCCTGTGTTTATGATAACAGGGTGATGAGTCATCTTTGAAATGAGATCGGCATTGACCATCTTGTCCGTCTCCGGGGTATATGGAAGATGCATTGAGATGTAATCAGCAGAAGCGACAGCGTCTTCAAGACCCTTCATCTCCGCAAGCTCAGAGGACTCCACATACTTGTCATATGCTACGACATGCATGCCGAACGCCCTTGCCCTCTCTGCAACCTTTCTCGCTATGTTTCCCATTCCCAGAAGACAAAGAGTCTTTCCATAAAGCTCAGTACGCTTCACGCTCTTCTGCCACTCACCCTTCTTCATCGTACTGTCATAGAAAGGTATATGGCAGGGCACGGAAATCATGAGAGCAAATGCAAGCTCTGCTACTGCAATAGCAGATGATTTCGGAGTATTGACGGCAATGATTCCTTTTTCCTTGCAGTAATCCTTATCGATATTATCCATACCGACACCACCGCGGATAATGAGTTTCATCTTCGGAGCAGAATCGATATACTCTTTCGTGGCTTTCGTCTTGGATCTGATCAGAACGACATCAGCTTCGCTGAGTCTGGACTTGTCATCAGTCACTTCCCCATAGACAGACAGTTTTTCTGGCAGGGATTTGTCAAACGCATCGGAGATAAGAATCAGCATAGGCACTCCTTTTTAATGTTTTACGTAATCAGTATCACATGGACTGCGGTAGCTGTCAAATCAAATAGAAGTTTCTGACGTAAACTAAAAAATGTTCAGACTTTCTGTTTCTTGTGACGATATGGAATAAGATACATCGGAAGCCAGCAAGCCGTAGCGATTACAGGGATTACAAGCAAGTACCATCTTCCTATGTGATTTTCCACTATGGAAAGAGGATTTGCACCATCTCCACCACCATTGACGAAGAAGAAATTGGTACCAAGCACATTATTCACAAGATGCATCACGATAGCAAGGAGAAAGACTACAGGAAGCACTGCCATGAGTTTCCTCCAGTCCGGACGGAAACCGCCATAAAGAAGCAGACATGGATACAGAACAAGAAGCATGTGGATTGTGAATGAATGGATGCACATCATGTTGAGAAATGGCAGCCCATCTGTCCAGTCCGGGAAGATCATGGCCATCAGAGCCGCAGGAAGCCCCAGCGCATAGAGATACTCCTCAACATACCTGTTTCCGGTAAGCGCATGAATGAAAACCGCGAACATTGATATCGAACAGAGATGGAAAGGAAGGAAATTCCAGTTCCACTGATCTGTGGGAAGCGTCAGCACATACTTTGAAAGCTCATCGAGGATTGTAAGGAATGCCACAGTAAGACGGATTTTCCTCCTCACTGCTTCATCCGAGCTCCTGTAGATTCTTCCAAGAAAGACTATCAGAGCAGCAAGGATAAGAAGCCAGAAAAAGTGTCCTGCACTATAGCTCCCCATTCCAAGACCTGGTTCTATTGTGAATTTTGTTTTCCAGAAATCAGACACACGGGAATTCTAGCAGAATAGAGAAAGAAAATCCCTGAAAGAAGACCTCCTTCAGGGAAAGTGATTTAATAAACGAATGACACTCCGACATATGGGGCAAGGCTTATGCCTTTCAGCTCAAGGTCCGTTGTATGGCTCCCTTCCAATTCTCCGATTCCACCTTTAGTTGTCATGTTCGACACAACAGGGCCTCCGACAGATACGCCAGCCTGAAGGCTCAGGAAATCGAGCAGCGTTATATCTGCAGCAACACTTCCATATATATCCATTATGAAAATCGTGCTCTTACCTGAAATGCTTACACCTGCAATAGAACCACCGTCTCCATAAGACTGGACAGAGCCTCTGATTCCAAGTCCTGCAGAAAGTCCGAACATATCAGAAAACTCATGCTTGTAGCCAGCCCCTACCTTGAAGAGGAATAAGCTCTTTCCATCTTCAACCTTCTGCGGATCACTACCATTCACCCATGTATTTACAGGAAAACCTACGCCAAGGCCATACTCGATGCCGAATCCTCCTTTCTTTCCGAAATAATTGGCACCTTCCGCCATCAGGTTGAAATCTGTATATCCTGTTTTCTCTGCCTCTGTGTTCCAGAACCATTCAGGTGAAAGTGTTACACCTACCCTTCCTTCTCCAGCAAAGAGCATCCCTGTGAAAGCAAGAAGCACAACAAGAACAAAAACAATCTTTCTCATATACACCTCCAGAGAAAAGAATTCATATATCTATTATATGTCGGTTTTTATGCTGTAAAGACCGAATATTCCTTTCTGAAGGAGGCAGTATTAAACATCCTACTCGGCGATGCTTACATCAAGATTCACAGAATGATTATCAGCATTGTCAACATATCTGATCGCAAGTCCTGAAAGATCGAACCCGAAGCTGTTGTAGAATAAAAGCACGTTGAATGTCTTAACATCTTTTGTCACATTGATGACAGCATCTGTTTCTGGATAGAGTTTCCTTGCTTCTGCAAGAAGGTCATTATATCCAATGCCACCCCACCCTATAATACCGAGAATATTATGATTTGATCCGGAAACATATACAGGCCCAAGCACTTCATAATCCTTGGCAACAACCTCTCCGGTAAGCCCCGCTTCCTCGTAAGGCAATCTGGTAGAACAGGATGACAGAAGAACAAAAACGGCAAACACTGACAGAATAATCATCAAAGATTTTCTCATATGATCCCCCTTTTTATTATTCTCTGATTGTTTTCAGGAGAAAGCAACAGAAATAGAAAAGCCGCTTTTCAGCGGCCTAGTGATTAATACGACTTGGAAGCATGCATCTTCCTGACCTTCTTCATCTGCTTACGCGCAAGAGCTTTGTTCTTGCGGTTCTGGATGGTAGAGGGCTTCTCGTAGTATTCACGCTTCTTCCACTCGCGGATGATGCCTTCCTTCTCGACCATTCTCTTGAAACGCTTGATCGACTTCTCGAGTGGCTCGTTCTCATCTACTTTTACGTATGCCATATTAAATCACCTCCTCTCCCATCTGGGTCAGAATCCTCCGGTAAACTACCATTTTGCAGGCTTACTGTCAATCACATATCTCCATTTCAGATATCAGAAGCTGCTCCTTCTCCGTACCCCGCCAGTAATTGACATCAGGAGAGAATACAGCATTGACGTGCATGCCCTTCTTATAGCTTTCCATGTCCACAGGTTCCCACCAGAGGGCTGGCCATGAATAGGTGCCGTATCGCAAGGAAAAACGCATCATACGCTGATCCTGCTTGGGCTGTGTTATATCCGTGATGACAGCATTCTTTATGTAAAGACGCAAAGCCTCATTCTCCTGTCCAAAAGGTTCAAGAAGGGATGAAAGCCTCCAGAGTCCTGTCGTCATATATTCAGGAGGTATAACCGCATCTGCAGTAATATCCGCGTTCTCAGATTCTCTGTCCATTGAAAGCACCACGCTCTCCATCAACTGAAGAAGTGCGTCTTTCTTCTCATAGCTCATGGAAAAACCTGCAGCACACCGGTGTCCACCGTAGTCATCAAACAGTGAAGCAAATGTGGAAAGAAAAGCTTTTGCATCATACTTTTTCGAGCATCTCATCGATGCGGAGATTCTTTCCTTATCAACGGTTGCCATTATAACAGCGGGAACGGAGAACTCCTTTGACATACGAGAGGCAATTGCACCTGTGAGCCCTCTCGGAATGGCATCATCTGCGACTATCACGAATTTGCCATCGAGATGCTCAAAACTCTCCATTGCCTTATCACGCACCAATGATATTGCATTCTCCTCATTTGCCTGACGCTGTCTGTTCATTGAGAGAAGATTCTCCGTAAGACCTTCTGCCTCTGCAGGATCTTCCGAGACGAGAAGCGAGAATGCATCCATTGGATGCCCGAGTCTGCCTGCCGCATTCAAAACCGGTGCGACATAGAATGATATATCCCTTGTATTGATGCTCTTGCCTGTAAGATTCTGCCTGCCAAGAAGGGATTCGAGACACATCAGCGGCTTCTCCGATAGCTGTCTGAGACCACGTTTGACTATAATCCTGTTCTCATCCTTCATCGGCATCAGGTCTGCAACCGTCCCAATCGCAGCAAGCTGCATCAGCGCATCATAATCCTTAGAGAGCGAAGGATATGTATAGATTGAAATGGAGCGGAACAATGAGACAAGAGTCTCAATCTCCTTGTCTCCGTCCTTGTATCTTGCAGCTCTTGAAAGCACCGAGAGATCGAAAAGGGAATGGTTTCTGGCTCTTGGCATTATCGCCTCAAGCTTTGGCCGGATATCCACAAGAGAGATATCCACATTGGAACCGAACGCCCGGCGGAGCATCTTCTTCTCCGTATCCTCATCAAGTACAAGGATCGGCAGGTTCACAGCAAGGAAATCCATCAGCTTGTCTTTTGAAGCAGAGGCCACTCCCCCTTCAAGAACCTCTTCCGTGATCCTGTCTATCTCTATAAGATTCTCAAGCCGCACGGCATTGATTCTGACAGAACCGTTTCTCGGTTCTGCATGGAGTACAATGCATTCGCTTCCGAATAACGGCGTACGAGAAAAAGAAAGTGCCCAGATCATCTTCGCGGCAACCGCACAGCCTGCAAGATTCGGGAAAGCATAACCTGACCCGCTTATCTTGGGATCGAAGATCGCAACAGCTGACGGCAGGACATCACCCGGTATATGATGATCAAGAACGATGACATCGACACCGTTTTTCTCAAGCTCTCTGATCTCATCAATTGCGGAAATGCCATTGTCCACAGTAATGACGAGCGTATATTCCTTATCAAGAATCTCGTGCACAGTGTCTTCTGTAAGACCATAAGGCTCGTCACCTTCTGGAAGACGTACGGAGAGATTCTTCGCTCCAAGCTTTCTGAGACCACGATAGAGAATTGCGGAACCTGTGACACCATCAACATCCCGGTCTCCGAAAATCAGGATCCTCTCCTCTTCCTCTATCGCTGAATTGATTCTGTCAATAGCCGTGTATACATCATCACACTCCAGAGGAGAATGCTGATAAATAGTATCCGTCTCGAGATAGAACACAGCATCTTCAGGTTTTTCAAGCCCCCGCCTCTCCAGGATTGTCGCCGTCAGAAGGTCAAGAGAGAAACGTTCCTTGAGTGCCCTGACTTTCCCCGGATCGGACACAGGTATCCTTATATCCATAAAACTCATCCCCTAAATTCTCCAGACACCATACTCAAGGCTTCTGAGTTTCCCCGGAAAAGAGAAAGGAAGCGTTCTGAGAAGATATCTGAATATCCTGTGCTCCTGCTCGGCAGAGACAGAAAGATCAAGAGATGGCTGAAAGCCAAGCTCGACAGATCTTCTCAGATATGCTCTGGCATTCGGAGGCAGCAGCAGCGCACCGTTCATAGTATCACAGTCATGGCAGACAGGAACACCCTCGGAAGAAGAAAACCCGAGCACCTCATCCTTCTGGTAATCCCTGCCGCATACAGGGCATGTGAGGTAATCCGAACAGAGCCCTTCAAGGGAAAGGAAATGGACAATGAATTCCACCACAACCTTCTCATACGGTTCATATTCAAGAGCATCGAGCGCAGCCGAGTATAATGCATAAAGCTCTGGTTCTGCGCTTTTTCCCGTAAGCACGAGATCGGAAAAGAGCATCGCAGATTGCGACAGATCAAGGTCTTCATGAACTGCGTCGTGCGTGGATATCACATCGATATCCTTGAGAGTCATACAGCTTCTTCCCTTCTCCAGGGAAAAAGTACCCTCTGTATACAAAGGAGCCTTCACAGCCCTGATGCTTTTTCTCGATCCATAGGAAACTGCATTCACAATTCCAAGAGACGGGGAGAAAAGCGTCAGAAGCCTGTCCCTTTCCTTTATCTTCATGCTCCTGATCACTATCGCAAGGCCCTTTGCGTCATGTTCCATACGAAGAGGATAGAAAGAGATAGGTTTCAAGTCAACGCAAGATGTTGGATATAAGGAAACAAGGTGATATCATTCAGAGCATGCGCAAACTGATTTCTGCGCTCTTGTTGCTGTTTGCTGTCTTGACAGCTGTAAATGCAGCCTCAAGCAGCGGTGGCATTCCAATCCGTGATGATCTCTTCTGGAGCGAGGAAGAACTGGAGAAAATTGATTTCTCAGCCCCACTGAGCGACAGCGAGAGAGAATACTATGAGAACACGCATATCTATTATGTCACCGCCTCCCCATCCGAACCTGTCTACATCTATTTCGGGCATGCCGGTATTTCGGTAGATACTCCTGACATGCCAGAAATCATGTTCGATTATGGAACCTTCAGGTTCGATGATTCATTCTATGTCAATTTCATATTCGGCCGGCTGTATTACACGATAATCCAGAGCTATGCATCATACAGATATGATGAATTCATAAATGATGACAGGACCGTGAAGAAGATTGAGCTGATGATTACCCCCGAAGCAAAGAAAGCCGTTATGGGATTTCTTGCATATAACGTGCTCCCGGAGAATGACACATATCTCTATCACTACTATAAGGACAACTGTGCGACTCGTCCTCGTGATATATACAATGCCGCTACAGGTGGAGAGTTCAGAAGCTGGGCAGAGAGCATCGACACAGGAAAGAGCTGGCGCGCATGGTCCACTCCATACATGCATCCATCCCTCTTTTTTGCATTCATCCTGAACTATCTCCAGGGACCATCGGTGGATGAACCTGTATCTCTATATGATGCTGCTTTCCTTCCGGATGTGCTTCTTTCTGCAATAGAGGAATTCGAGAACACAGAAGCGGAAACGGTCTATGAGACAAAGACAAGGGAAGATACTCCTCTTACTTACAGCCTTACGCTGCGCTCAATACCAATTGCCCTCATTTTCTCATTATTCATCCTCCTCACAGCAACGCGCTGGAGGGGACTGAGAATTGTGGGAGATATAATCTCTGGCATGGTCTGGCTCTTCATGGGACTTCTGTCCGTGGTCCTTCTTTTCATGATGGTTGCCACAAACCACAATGTGACATACGGGAACTGGAATATTCTAATAATCTCACCGCTGGTCTTGGCTCTTGCATTCATGCATTTCGCCTCAATCGGAAAAAGGGAAAGAAGAAAGAGCATCGGACGTCTTTCACGCCTGATGCTCATAGTCTCATCTGTAATGCTTGTGCTCAAAGGCTGTCTCATGGACATGATGATACAGGACAACATTGCCTATTACATCTTTGCTCTTTCAGCCTATGCCTCCGAATATCTTGTCATGGTACTATCCGCGTCCCGCTTAGCCCCTTCAATGCGTCGGGAATATGTTCTGGGTCAGTGACCATTCCAAGCTTTCCGGTACTCTCGACATAATCGACAAGGGCCTGGATCTTTGGCAGCATCGAACCAGGTGCGAACTGCCCCTCCTCTGAGTATTTCCTGGCCTCCGCGACAGTCATGGAATCAAGAGAACGCTGGGAGGGCTTGTTATAATCAAGGCAGACTTTCTCAACTGCTGTTGAGATTATGAAAGAGTCCGCATTGAGGGATTTAGCGAGAATTGCGGCTGCAAGATCCTTGTCGATTACAGCTTCCTTTCCCCAGATTGCTCCTTCTTCATCCATAACCACAGGAATGCCTCCGCCACCTGCAGCAATCACGGCAGCACCATTTTCAGAGAGGAATCTGATGGTATCAAGCTCAACGATTGACTTTGGTTTCGGAGAAGGAACCACCCTTCTCCAACCTCTTCCTGCATCTTCTTTTACCGACCAGCCGAAGTTCTTCTGATGATTAAGCGCATCCTCTTCCGTCATAAACGATCCGATAGGTTTTGTAGGATTACCAAATGAAGGATCATCTGCACTGACCTCAACCTGTGTGACAATGGTTACAGCTCTGTTGGACATTCCGCGTTTGATGAATTCATTGTCGAGTGCTTTCTGAAGCTGATAGCCTATTGCTCCCTGCGTATCTGCAACACAGGAATCAAGAGGAACTGCATGCAGGATCTTCCTGGCATACTCAGAACGGAGAAGGATATAGCCTACCTGAGGACCATTTCCATGAACAATGACAACCCTATTTCCGCTTTCGATTATATCGGCAATATAATGAGCTGTCTTCTCTGCTGCCCTGTACTGAGCATCAACTGTAACCTTCTTCGGATCCTCAATCAGAGAGTTTCCACCAATAGCGATGACAATAAGCTTTCCCTGCATCTGCTTCCTCCAGTTATGAGATTATCATAACCGCAACAGAATGCAACAAAAAAGATGTCTTTAAGCACTTTTGCATCCTATTATCCTGTAAGCACTTACTTTTCTACACACTTTTCATATTATGTCAGGAATAAGCTTTTTTCCTAAAAATGTACCAATGATATCAAGTGAACTAGGTGAATATCATCATAAAATACACTTCTATCATGTTATCTAATATCCAGTTAATTGACGAACCATAGAAATCAACAACAGAAATATCCTGAATCAATATATGAATTATGCATGGTGTACCAGCAATCAAGGAAAAACAATTTCTGGTTATCCGTTACTAATCCCTCTCAATTATTCATTGTCTCAAACGCTATCCATGGTGCTACCCAGTCCAATATTGGGCACAATATATCTCACTAGTATTACTCATCGCAGGCGTTTCAATAACTTCTAGGGCAGATCATGGGCAAACAATTGTCTATCCAACAATGATCCACCGGCCATCGGACCGAGAGCCTTCCCTAACAATAATTCCCCTATCCTTCAGCCAATCAAAATCTCTTTCAATTGTGCGAGCCGAAACCTTTTGTATAATCGCAATTTCTGGAATAGTTATGGACGGATTACTTCTTATCAAATCAAGTATTGCATTACGCCGGGTCATCGAACTCTTTAATGATTCTTTGGACAATAACGCATCATCCTTCCCGACATCCTTCCCGACATCCTTCCCGACATCCTTCCCGACATCCTTCCCGACATCCTTCCCGACATCCATCCCGACATCTGCATTATGAAGAATGTCATTTGGAGTCTTTCCATATAATTGCTCAAC
Organism: uncultured Spirochaetales bacterium; assembly: GCA_949287505.1. Classification (GTDB taxonomy): domain Bacteria; phylum Spirochaetota; class Spirochaetia; order Sphaerochaetales; family Sphaerochaetaceae; genus Ornithospirochaeta. The sequence goes on from CASEGX010000005.1 coordinate 13,258, forward strand.
AAGCAGCATATATTTCTCAGAGGGTTGTAGGACAAGGGAAATGCTTTTCTCATAGTTCAAGTCCGAAATTTGCGAGCAAATGGAAGCTCATTCCCATCTCTGACGACCCCTGAATCCTTAGAAATTCAGATATAATTTTGGTATATACTCAAAAATTTTTTAAATTTACATACTATTCCTGAACAAACTTGAAAAATACATATCATACTTAAGCCATGCTAAAGAGAGAGAAGTACCTCCGACGCATAAGGCCTAAACTGAACAAAGAATCTCCTTCCAATCTACAGGAAATCCAAGATCCGCAAGTTCTATGCTTTTCTGATACTCCGAAAACAAGCGCTCGATTTCAGAGATAACATATGACTTCCATTCTTCCTTATCAGAGAACATAAAGCCAGCGCAAAGAAGCTGATCGAAAATCATGCCAGTCTGACTGAATGATGGATGTTTATCGCATTGCACCGGAACACGTCCAAAATTATAACCATACACACGCATATAATGAGCCACATGATTCCGTGTATATGTCAGATTCTTTATCCAGCTCCGAAGCTGCATTGAGCCTGTGTTATAAGTCTGAGCTATTGCCTTCTGGTATTTCCCCTTGAGATTATCATATAGCTTGTGGATATTCCCCATAGTGAATATCTCAACAGCCACCCATATAGGAAGCTGACCATCATACCTCTCATCATGATGTTTTATGAAAGGAAGATCTGAATTATCAGCCTTGGCCTTGTAAAAAAGAATCCTGAATCTCTCCAAAGCTGAAAGATCCCTGTAAATAGAAGAATCAAGGTATATAAGGGGATCTGATGGAAACAGAGAGGACAATGTATAAGACAATCTCGCCTTCAGCGTCTCTTCCACATCCTCCAGGATGTACATAAGTATTCTGGTGAACTTGCAATCGAACCTGTAGAGCTCGATTATTCGATTCAAGCTTGTGCCATCAATGTAATAAGAAGATCCTGGCTTGCGGAATTCGTATAGATACCCAGAGAATCTATAGTAATTTACATTTGATAAAAAGATCTCAGCCTTGCATTCATCATCAATAAGCACACTTTAAGATGCTCAATCTGCTCAGGAACCGATTTATGAAGCTTAAGACTCTCTCCCATGTAAAATTCGGCCCTCGCATGGTACGCACTGTGAGGAGGCGCGCGAGGGTCTTTATCCTATCTATAATCTACAATAGTCACATCTAAAAATCCATACCGAGCATAACATTTTCAAGTGACTTTATGCGCCTCTCCAGTCACAGCGGCAACCAAGAATACAATTACCATCCAGACAAGCTAAGCCTTTGATTTATATAAATCAGCAAGCTTATCTCCGGCTTTATACCCTATCCACTTATCATTCTCCAGCAAACAAACTCTCTGTTGACAAAACAGTCAACAGCTAGGGAGTATTCATAGCCTTTCACGCCATGTTCCTTCCTACTCGACTCCTCTTAAAACCCTCGTCAAATGCCGCTTGTTCATAATTTAAACCTTGTCATTTCGACAAGGCTGCTTTGTTGTAATGAAACAAATTATGATATAGCTCTTATGGAAGTACACCCTCATCACTCCCTCTCAATTATTTCATCGTCTCATACACTATCTATAGTGCTACTGAATCTAAAATAACCACTATATATCTCACTAGTCTCACCTATCTCAGACGCTTCAGGAACTTTTGGGGTCGATTCAGGGTCAGCGATATTTACGCTTCTGTCTTCTTTGCAATACGTGTAGGAACAAGGGTATAACCTATTGCATTCAGTATCTTGCAGACTGTTGCAAAAGATGGATTGCCATTTGGTGAGAGTGCCTTATAAAGCCCCTCTCTGGAAATCCCTGCTTCCTTTGCTGTCTTTGACATACCTTTTGCTCTTGCTACTGTATCTATCGCCTTGATAAGTGCAGCAGGATCATTCTCTTTTGCTACCTCATCAAGATAAAGAGTCTGAAGCTCATCAGTATCAAGATATTCAGCTGCATCAAATCTGGTCAGTTTCTCCATCTTCATACTCCTTAGCAAGCCTCTTAGCAGTCTTTATATCATCACTCTGTGTCTTCTTATCTCCACCGACCAGAAGAATGATAATCTCCGAACTGCGGTCCATGAAATACACGCGATATCCCTTCCCTACATCAATACGGAGTTCAAAAACCTTTTCACCGACAGATTTAGAATCCCCGAAATTACCCTGTTCAAGTCTTTCAATCCTGCGTGTTATTGCAACCTTGGCCAGATTATCCTTCAGCTTTCTCAGCAAACTTTGCAAACCGCTCAGTTTGTAAGACCTCTTTCATGCATATAGTGTAATCTATGGTTCACAATCAATCAACATAATGCAACAAAAAAGTGGCTTTTAAGCCCATTTGCCTCCTGTTATCCTGTAATCACTTACTTTTCTACACATTTTTCATATTATGTCAGGAATAAGCCATTTTTTGCTAAAACGTACCAGCAATCTCAATCGGAAAGTTGAATATCATCATCGAAAAAGACATTTCTATCGCCTCGGACAGGTACAAACCTTGTCGATAGCACCTGGCACCATCTATGAAGATTTTCGTTGACAAATGATGGCCCATATATAAGGATATTCTTTCGGAGGCCTATATGCATTCGCATAAAATCACATGCACACAGATGAGTTCATGGCAGAGTATCACAGCTGCTGCATCTGTTGCTATCACAGCATATTGGCAGAATTCAGCACAGTCACGCTGATCCAGCAGAAAAACTCTCGCGAACAATCTACAAATCAAAGTCATCAATAAGGGACCGAAGTCTCTTTTCACAGGAGGTGGGTTATGGAACCCAAGGTTATCAAAGGCAGATATGCTTCTGCTGTTGTCTATGTAATGAATCTCGACCCGATGAGCGAGAAGCAGATCCAGACACTCTGCGATGCTCCTTTCGTTGCTGGAGAGGACATCCGCATTATGCCGGATGCACATGCAGGGAAAGGCTGTGTTATCGGCTATACACAGACAATACGTTCAGGCAAAGTCTGCCCTAGCCTTGTCGGTGTTGATATCTCCTGCGGGATGCTCTGCATAAAGCTTGGCGATGTGGATATCGACTTCAGACGATTTGATGAGACTGTGCACACCACTGTGCCGACTGGTACCGATATCCACGAAACTAAGATAGCAGGCTTTGAAAGACTTAAGGAACTGAAGTGCTATAGCCATCTCAGGTATACCGGACGCTTAGAAAAGGGACTTGGAACGCTTGGCGGTGGTAATCACTTCATCGAACTCGATAAGGATGATGAGAACAATATCTATCTCGTAATCCATACTGGCAGCCGAAATCTCGGTTCTCAGATAGCTGAGTACTATCAGAATCTTGCCGATGAAGTCGTGAATTACGGCATGACGCTTTCTGAACGGAAGGCTGAGATCATCAGGACATACAAGACAGAAGGAAGAGAGAAGGAGATACAGGTTGCGCTGAAGAATGCCGAGAAGAAATATCAGAGAGAGGATAACAGAATTATCGATAAGTACCTTGCCTATCTTGAAGGTAGCCACTTCGATGACTATCTCCATGATTCGAGGATAGCCGGTGAATATGCCACTCTCAACCGTCATCTTATCGGGGAAAGAATCATCAAAGCCTATTTCGGTAACTATAAGTGCCTTGATGACTATGAGTACTTCGAGACTGTACACAACTACATCGATACCGAGGATATGGTCATCAGAAAGGGAGCTATCAGCGCACATGATGGAGAAATTGTCCTTATCCCGATATCGATGAAGGATGGCGCTCTGATATGCAGAGGCAAGGGCAATGCTGATTACAACATGTCCGCACCTCATGGAGCTGGCAGGAGGCTTTCCAGAAAGACAGCATACAAGACACTCTCGATGGATAAGTTCAGGAATGAGATGGAAGGCATCTACTCTACCTGTGTCGTTGAGTCGACGCTTGATGAGAGTCCGATGGCCTACAAATCTCTTGATGACATCCTGCCGATGTTGGAAGGAACGTGCGATGTCGTAAAGCATATCAGGCCGATATACAGCTTCAAGGCCACTACACCCGAATGAAAGGAATGAAAAGATGATATATACCGATGAAAAAGAAAAGCTTAAGGAGCTTGGGTTATCAGATAAGATGATAGCCTCTCTGGAAAAGTGCTCTGTGCACAGAAGTAACAGCGGTCTGGAATTCCATCAAAGGAAGACAGGGATGCATTTTCTCTTTGACGAGTTACCATGCGAAAGACCTTCAGATGCACCACGTTATCTCTCAATTGCCCTTACTACCAAATGCAATCTCAGCTGTCCGTTCTGCTATGTCGACAAGGCTAGGAAACATATGCTGGATCCTAAGTTTGTAAAGGGCATTGTCAAAGAAGCTGCAGAAGAAGGAACTCTTGCAGTGTCTTTCGGAGGCGGTGAACCATCTCTCTACCCCGTTTTGGAGGAAGTCCTCAAATACACGCATGAAGAAACACCTCTTGCTGTGGGAATGACGTCAAATTGCACCGAGGAACTGGTGAAACTGACGCCAAGGATTTCAAGATATGTGGATTTTCTACGAATCAGCATGGATGGTATCGGGGATACTTATTACAGACACCGAGGAATCTCATTCGATGGCTTCGTAAAGCATCTTGAATATCTTCTGGAATACTACAAGGTAGGTATCAACTATCTTGTGGATGAGACGACAATAGATGATCTTGATGAAGCATTCTTTTTGATGAAGGATTGGGGAATAAGGGAACTTCTCCTTTTGCCTCGTGAGCCTGACTGTCCAGAGAGTGTGATATCCAGATTACACGATTGGATAATGCACAATAAGGACAAAGGGATACTGATAGAAATAAGCAATGCAAGAAGAGGCAATCTTCCCTTTCTTGCTCCCTATCGTGAAGATGATGACTCCCTTGATTATGCACACATCGATGCGAAAGGCCTCCTGAAGGAATCATCATTCACGAGTGAAGGCATTGCACTTCTTTCGGCATATAACTGCAATTACCGGTTTTCCGCTTTCAGATCGCTGTTTGAAAACGGATCAGAACTTCCAGGTACAATTGAGATAGAAGGGAAATTCACATCAGAGGAGTACATAAAGAAGTTTTGTCATGATTTTTCTGAAAGGAAAGTTATCTCAGCACAGTATGAAAAAGAAATATTCGAAAACGGATATAGCAATATCAAACTACCATCGTTTGATCCTTTCGGGTTTGTACCAGAATACTTTTTAGCATACAACCGAAAATATGAGCTGAAGAAAATTGATGACCTGACAGTGAGGATTATTACGAAATCGAAGATGTATCCGACATTCCTATATGACCTGGTTAACCACAGTGCATTGGTATCAGTGAAATTTATTGATAAGGAGGGAGAGTAATGAAAATCTGGTATGGATATTCTTCAGAGCATTCTACATGCATGACTATCATAGCTGAGTTCAAGACAGCTGAAGATATGATGGAAGCAAAGCAAGGCATCGATAACAGATATACCATGAAATTCAGAAGCAAAGAACGTAAATGCTTATTCTCCGCTTTTGCAAAGGAATTCTGGGAAGATGACTATGAGGCAAATGTTGCAAAGAACAACAAAATGATTATCTTCACGGATGCTTGCCTCTACCCAAATGTTGTTGAACTATTGTTATCGCAGAACGCAGAGGTCAAGATGTCTGGAGAAAATTATCCGATAATTGAAACGGAGCTTAATACTCCCGATTTACGAGAATGTGCAGAAGAAATGGGCTTCTGGTTCGATGATATGGACGATTATCTTGATGAATAAAACCAATATCAGCAATCGTCCACAACTATAAAGTCTTGATTACGATTTGTAATGGGGAGGCTCTCCCCATTACATGAATACATCTCACCTAACCGCAAACTGATACTGCATATACATCATTGGTTGGAACCGCAGGTTTCACTATAGCTCTTTGCACCTTGCTCTCTCAGATACTTGGCAACCCATTCCATCCATTCATTGCGGCTCTCAGTTATCTCAGAGTCAAACCAGTTCTCCTCATCCATCCGATCGAGAAGCGTCTGCTTACCGATTACAAGGTTAATATCAGCCCCCTTGCTGATGAGATATGCGAGGAATTCAGGGCTGTAGCAATAATAAATCAGCCAGAATAATGGACAGACATATTCAAATGAACCTTTCTCCTGAACTACAGCATTGAGATTCAGCCCATGGTCAATCGCAAGGTTAAAAAACTCATAAAGATGCTTTTCCTTGGCAAACGCATCACCCATTCAAACTTCATCCCTTGCTATGGAATCTTCCTGGAAATCAAATATGTATTTGATACCATCCCAGAGAGGCACATCCCATTCATCTGTCTTGTTCAGATTAATCTCTGCAGCTATAGCCTGTGAAAGCTTTTCTATATCGCATTTCCTGAAGGCTTCATCCAATAGCTTTTCCTGTTCTTCCGTATTCATTCATTACCCTCATCCTGAATCTTATCATTCAGATTGTTATAGATATCAGCTTCATGCCCTGTCAGATCCTCATAATACCTAGCGTCATGACTTCTCAAGAATTTCACAGCCCATGCTGTCCAGTAGTCACCAGCCTCATTGCCATCGTACTGATCAAACCATCCTTCAGCATCTATTCTATCAAGGATAGTACTCTTACCGACAAGCAGATTAACATCCATGCCTTTCCTGACAAGATATGAAAGAAACTGAGGACTGTAGCAGTTGTATATCAGCCAGAAAATCGGTGCATAATATGCATGGTCATGTACATCGTAATACACGATATTCAGATCTAGACCATGTGCTATAGCTATATCCATGAACTCATACAGGTGCTTCTTCCTGATTGATTCCTCTGCAATCCTGACAGCCTCTGCTATCGGTATATCAAGATATGATTCGAAAGCATCACGCAGATACTCCCAATAAGGAACTCCGTCCTCATCTCTCAGGTTAAGGTCTATGCCAAGCTCTATCGCGTGAAGAAGCTTCTCCTTATCACAATGCATATAGGCTTCATTGAGGAACTCCGACTGTTCCTTATACGTTAATTGCTTTTCCTTGATAATAACCTCTGGTAGAAGAATAACATAAATCATTGTGAATGATGATATACTGACTAAAGGTTAATCTTAAAACGTCAGGAGCAATGAGATAGAGGAATTCTTTATACCTCTCTATTCCTATAGGAGTGGAGATAAACGAGATTATACAGATGTAAACTACTCGAACGGCTACTTTATTTTGTAGAGGGAACTTATTATAAGGATGATGATTATGATGATTGCTATGGTTTAATCCTCGACCAAGAATCAAGCAATAAGCTGATAGAGATTCTCTCTAAAGATGGAAAAGAATCAAAGAAACATTAAAGGAAAAATTCTTTGACATGGTTATCCTAAAACCTGTTGAGGACTTTCTTACAGCGAATGATATTCCATACAAGAGAAGCGCTAATAAATTCGAGCTTGGTTGCTAATCATAGTAGATTTCAGCTTTCTTCAAATTGACAGATTTTGGCAATCTCACTTTATCCTGCCATATATGGATATCTGTTATAGACATATTCAAATACCTGCTCTCGGCAATAATCAATTTCTGAGAACCCGTAAACTTCCGGCAGATTGGAATAAAGTATATTGCGAATAGTATTAGAGACCGTCGCTTTAGTTTCATCTTTATCAATCCAATGATCCATTTTTGAAATCTGATCCTTTACAGCCCGAAGCAACTCAATAGCCTTTTTGACTTTTGCGATATTGAGGAGAACCCTCAACGTTGGACTTAAAACAGCTTAGGCTATCTTTTCTCTGAAAATATCAGCCTGCAATAGCATCTGGCCTTCTCCGAAGCAGGTATGCTTTTCAACACCAGTTCCGGACCGTAAACAAGACAAGGCATTTAAGTATGACCGCCTCGGATGTAGCTTCAAATGAAAATTTTTCCAAATATGGTTAGCAATTGCTAACTTAATGTGCTATGATGTCTTCAGGATATTCAGAACAGGATGATTCCTTGGCCTTTCTCTCCTCCTGTTCAGGGTATCCAAAAATTAAAACCAAATAGTTAGCCAAAGCTAACTCAAGGAGAACTGGATGACTTTCGAGGAACTTCTTATTGCTCATGCTTCCCCTACACTGGCAAATCTCAAACCTGCTTCGCTTATCGCACTGAAGGATGAGGTAAATGAGAATGAGAGCCTTATGAAGCTTGAAAAGAGAGGATTGAAATTCATTCCATTGATAAACAGCAGGGGAAAGCATCTCGTCTTTTTATATCGAGAAGAGCAGCTTGAAAGAGCACTGTCCACTCCCCTTGCAGCAAAGATCCTGGATCATTTTGATTACCCGGAAATCCTTGAGGACAGGCTTGAATTCCTGAGAAGAAGATTTCTATCCACTCCATGCCCTCATGAAGTCGGCCTATTTCTGGGTTATCCCCCAGAGGATGTGAAGGGCTTCATTGAGAATGAAGGAAAGGATGCTATCTATTCAGGACTCTGGAAAGTCTATGCTGACAAGGAGAACGCATTAAAGATTCTGCAAAAATGGGGAAAATGCCGCAGGAAGTATATAGAGTGCTTCCTTAGCGGAACGGATATAACAAGGCTGTGCGTGACAGCCTGAGGAGGAAATATGAAGATTGCACTTGTTTACTATTCGGGAACAGGCAATACAGAAGCAATGGCAAATGCAATTGCAGATGAGTTATCGGGAAAAGCCGATGTGGAAATTATCGATCCAGCAACATTCGGACCTGGTGATATCGCAGCATATGATGCATTCGCATTCGGATGCCCTGCTATGGGTTCAGAAGTGCTGGAAGAAGATATCTTTGAGCCTATGTTCACCTCGATTGAGGGAAGTCTGTCAGGAAAGAGAATACTGCTCTTCGGTTCATATGGCTGGGGAGATGGTGAATGGATGCGGAACTGGGAGGAAAGATGCCTTAGAGATGGTGCGGTTCTAGCATCCGATCCTGTCATTGCAAATGAAGCACCAGATGATGAAGCAATCGAAGCCTTGAAGAAGGCCGCAGATGCCCTGATTGCATAACATCTCATCACTTTAATTGGTTAAGGTCGGGCAGCACGACCTTAGCCATTACTGTAATATTTTCTTGATCAGAAATAGAATTCAAATAATCAAAAATAATTTTATAAGAATTCTGTGGTGAAAGGAATAACCTCTGATAACAACGATAATTAGCACAAAAAGCAAAAACTACGCACTATGAGGAGACGTGCGAGGACCTTTATCCTATCATTTCGATTGACGGAAATAAGCCAGGGAGAAATATCTATCCGCTTCTGTGATCTTTAATTCTTTAGCCATCCCTACGGGTATTTTCGTTTCATTGTGTGAATTCCGTTTGAGAGTTCACTCTGATCGAGGCTGAGCCTCATTACCACTCATCACACATCTCCGAAGATATGCTAATGGTCCCCTCAAACCAGCTTCTGAAAACTGCCGGCTCTATTCTGAGGAGTGTTTCTTTATAATCCCCGTACCTGACCCCACCAATCTCAAGATAATCCTCTGCAGAAACAAGCTCGAAAATCTCTCCTACCCTCAGGTTCTGGCCACAATAGGCAGTGCCGGCGACAAACCTCTCATCCGGCTCAAGCTTCATCAGAAGCTCCCGTCACGCATATCGAGATAGCATCTTATCCAGTGTCATCATTGGTTCCGAACTCGACACAAACCACTTTCCTGACTGCTCCCACAGGCAAGCCTGTGGGGTTCTGATGAATAGACTTGTACCATATCCATACACCATTTTCAGGCTTTGGGATTAAGGCTGCCACCCAGAGCACCGGAACTGCCGGCCAAGCATCCCGACGGACACATTGACGACCGGCTTCTGCCTTTTCAGGCAAGGAGAGACAGTCAGCTCCCCTATATTGTTTCTT
>CASEGX010000006.1 GCA_949287505.1 uncultured Spirochaetales bacterium
AAAAGAGAACGTGTCATTGCCGCTATCGAGAAGCGTGATGTTGATGGAATCCCGAGTTGTTTTTCACTTCATTTCCCGCCTGGAAATGAAAGAGGTGAATCCTGTGTAAAGGCCCATCTCGATTTCTTCCGCGAAACTGATGGTGATATCTCAAAGATAATGAATGAGAATCTTGTTCCTCCTCCGGCCAGTGGCAGGGATGATTATCCTGCGGCCTATGATGATATCCCATCATTTGACTGCTCAACTCCGTTTGTTAAGGCCCAGCTTGAATGCACACGTCGTATAATCGATGCATCTCCTGCAGATTCATTCTTTCTCGGGACATTGCATGGAATCTGTGCATCCGGCATTCACCCGATGATGGAGGCAGGAGTTTCATATGAGCTATCCCGGGAAATCGAGATAGAAAGTCTCAGAAAGGATGAGAAACGCGTTCTTGCAGCTTTCCAGCGCATCACTGACGGACTATGCGAACTCGTAAGAGGGTATAAGGAAGCTGGCGTGGATGCTGTGTATTATGCTGCTCTCGGCGGAGAGTGGAGATACCTTGATAAAGATGATTTTGACAGATGGTTCCGTCCGTTTGACATCCAGATCATGAAGACAATCAAGGAGTGTGGTATGTATTCATTCCTTCATATCTGCAAGGACAGGCTTGAGATGGAACGCTACCGCGGCTATGAGGAGTATGCCGATGTCGTCAACTGGGGTGTGTATGAAGCGCCGTATTCTCTTGAGGAAGGACGTGATCTCTTCCCTGGAAAGACCGTGATGGGCGGTCTTCCGAGCCGGCATGGAGTTCTCGTAGATGGTACGGATGACGAGATAAGAAGCGAGGTAAAGGGTATTATCGAAGGCTTTGGAAGAAAGGGCTTCATACTCGGTGCTGACTGTACTCTTGCAACTGAGCAGGATCTGCATAAGCTCCGCACTGCTATTGAAACAGCCAGAAGCTGTTGAATGGCAGCAGAGTAATCTGAATCTATAAGGAGGCCTGGGAAAAATCCAGTCCTCCTTTTTCATCAGAAGCTTTCAGTTTCCGCTGGAATTATCAGGTTCTTCTATAGCTGTATCATCATTATTGTTGCCAGTACTTGGCATCTGGCATCCAAGTAGCAGACAAAGTACTAAAAACAGAGTTAAGAGATTTCTCATATGCTGTATGTTGGGATATATTCAGATGAATCTCAATATAGAAAATAATATTGAAATGAACACTTTCTCCTGCCCGGCGTCTTTCAGGAAAATAACAGGCCCATGAAACAGTGAATAGACTAGGGGAGTGATGATCGTGAAATAGGATGAGCTAGACCCGTTCTGACTCAATTCACATCAAGATAGTACAGTTTCACACCTTCAATCGTGCTCTCGAGATGCTCTCCCATGATGCGCTCGCATTCTTCCTTGTTCCGTGATTTCAGAGCTGCGATTATCTCTTTGTGATATTTCAGCCCCATGCCACAGCCAAGCATTGATACTATCATGTCCATGGAGTGTCTGAGCTTTTCCTGTATGACCTGATCAGCCTCAATCAGGATCGGATTATTTGAGTATTTCGCGATTATCGTATGGAAGCGGCAGTCATCGATTGAGAAACGTGCAAGATCATTCACATGCTCGACCATCTCCGCATAGTTCGCCTCGAGCTCTGCAATGCCTTCATCCGTTATCCTCTGGCATGTCAGTCTTATCATTCCCTTTTCTATCACCATTCTGTATTCAAGAATCGGGATTACCTCGCTTTCTATGAGGGAAGGGGACAGGACAACCTCTCTTTCACCTGGTTCGAGGACTATCGATCCTCTCCCCTGATAGGTGCGGATCAGATCAATTGCCTCAAGCTGCTGTATGGCGGAGCGTACGGTTATCTTGCTTACACCGAAACGGTTGCAGAGCTCACGTTCAGAAGGGAGTTTATCTCCAGGCTTCCAGATTCCGTCATAAATCTCTCTTTTGAGATCATTGAAGATCATTGAGTGCAGTGTTCCAGATTTCTTTCTTCCATCAATCTTCATAATCTTATACTAAAGTATATAATAAGTTCGTGCAATGATTATTATCTGCAAGCTTTTTTATGCTATAAAAAAACATAAATTTATCCTTTACAGGAGCATAAAGGTAGCTTATGATTCACTTATAATATAAGTTAAAACCAGCAAGGATGGTCATATTATGAGTTTGATGAAGTCATTGTGGTTTGTCGGTGACAGGCAGATGGAGCTACGGGAAATACCCATACCGGAGCCTGGAAAGGGTGAATATCTTATCAAGGTTGTAAGTACCGGTATATGTGGTTCGGACTTCGAAGGTTATCTTGGAAAGACCGGGCGACGTATCCCTCCTATGATCATGGGGCATGAGTTCTCCGGTATTATCGAGAAGGCTCCCGAGAATGGAAAATACAAGGCAGGAGATACTGTAACGGTCTTCCCTAAGCAGTTCTGTGGAGAGTGTGAATTCTGCAAGGATGGCCGTGAGAATGTATGTCCGAATGGAATATGCATGGGCTGTATGAGCCTTAACGGTTCGATGTGTGAATATATCGCTGTTGAGGAGAAGTACATATTCCCATTCTGCAAGGCATCATTTGATGAGGCAGCGATGACAGAGCCTTTGGCTGTCGCATACCGCTCTGTTTTCAAGATTACAGATGAAGAGATCAGAAACAGCCGCAATATAATCGTTATCGGGGCAGGGACAATCGGTCTTCTTGTACTGATTCTCCTTAAATACAGAGGTGCAGAGCACGTGATCGTAAGCGATGCGACGCCATTCAGACTTGAGAAGGCAAGGGAGCTTGGTGCTTCGTATACAATCAATCCCCGTGAGTCTGATTTCGCTGCGGAGATTGAGAAGGCAACAGATGGAAGACTCTGCGATATAGCTATTGAAGCCGTCGGCATCACTCCGACTGCGGAGAACTCTCTTGATGCGCTCAAAATCGGTGGTACGGCAATATGGATAGGAAACGCACAGAAAATCATTGAGATCGATATGCAGAAGATCGTTACCAGAGAACTCTCTGTAAGAGGCAATTATGTCTATTCATACAAAGAGTTCGCTGAATGCGTTGCTCTTCTTGAATCCGGTAAGATAGACCTTTCGCCGCTGATGACTGACAGATATAGTCTTGCCGATGGCGTCAAGGCGTTCAAGGACCTCGAATCAAACAAGGAAGGCCGTATGCTTAAAGTCTTCCTGGAAAACAAATAAAAGGAGAATAGGATGCTTGATAACAAAGAACTTGTGCATCTGAAGCAGATGGCTGCTGTGATAAGGAGCAATATCATAGAGATGATCCCTCCTGGAAAGGTGGGGCATCTCGGAGGAAGCTCTTCGTGCGCTGAAATCCTTTCAGTTCTGTATTTCCACAGAATGAAGGGCCTGGATCCGAAGAATCTGCATAACCCTGACAGAGACAGGCTTGTGTTCAGCAAAGGCCACGCTGTTCTTGGCCAATATGCCGCTCTTGTCGAGCTTGGCTATTTCCCTCGCTCAGAGCTTAAGAAGGTCAAGACTCTTGATGGAATCCTCCAGGGGCATCCTGATATGGACAGAACTCCTGGCATTGAGGCTGTAACCGGCTCTCTCGGACAGGGTCTCTCAATCTGCTGTGGTATGTCTATGGCACTCCGCCTTGATAAGAGTCCTGCAAAGGTCTTCTGCATAGCCGGAGATGGAGAGCTTGCCGAAGGTCAGATATGGGAAGCTGCGATGGCTGCTCCTGTTTATAAGCTTGATAACCTCTGCCTCTTCGTCGATCTTAACGGCGTGCAGGCCACAGGTGCTACAAAGGATGTATTCCCGATCACTCATGTACCTGCGAAGTTCAGGGCATTTGGCTGGAATGTGATAGAAATCGATGGCCACAGCATAGAGGCAATCGACGCTGCAATCGACCTTGCAGATTCCACAAAGGGTGTACCAACCTGCATTATAGCCCACACGGTAAAAGGCAAGGGATTCCCGTTCGCAGAAGGAAATGCAGCTTTCCACAATGCCGCCCTTAATGAGGAGCAGTATCAGGAATGCTGTCGCATAGTTGAAGAGATGAAGAAGGAGACAGGCTATGAAGGGTGAGAAGGAAAGCCTCAGAAAAGCATATGGAGATTCGCTGGTCGAACTTGGCAAGAAGGATGGCAATGTCGTGGTTCTTGAAGCCGACCTCGGTAAGTCAACTATGAGCATTGAGTTCGGGAATGTTTTCCCTGAGCGTTATTTCCAGATGGGTATTGCAGAGCAGGATATGGTCTCTGTCGCAGCAGGTCTGGCTCTTACAGGAAAGAAGCCGTTTCTGAGCACCTTCGCTGTTTTTGCATCCGGCCGCCCCTATGATCAGATAAGATCCTCTGTCGCGATTCCTTCGCTTCCTGTTGTGATCTGCGGTTCTTCAGCAGGACTTTCTGACTTTGGCGATGGAAAGACGCACCAGAGCATTGATGATATCGCGATAATGAGGGTTCTTCCGCATATGACAGTGCTCTCTCCATGCGATGCAGTAGAGACAAAGAAGATGATGGAGGCTCTTGGAAAGGGTATCGGCGGTCCTGCGTACATAAGAATCAACCGCAATGATCTTCCAGTACTTACAGATTCTGATGAGCCTTATGAGATTGGTCAGATGAACATGATGAGGGACGGACACGATGCTGTCGTATTCGCAAGCGGTGTCATGGTTTCCCGCAGTCTTGATGCTGCCGAGAAACTTGAGGCCCAGGGCGTTTCCCTTCGTGTCGTCAACGTCTCTACGATCAAGCCACTGAACAGGGAAGCTCTTCTTAGATATACAGATGGCATGAAGGCGATCGTGACAGCCGAGGAGCACAGTGTCATTGCCGGACTCGGAAGTGCAATATGCGAAGCACTTTCCGAGACGGGAAAGAGGATTGGAATCATCGGTATAGATGATCAGTTTGGAAGAAGCGCAGCAGGATACGAAGAGCTTCTTGATGTCTATGGTCTCACTGCAGATCATGTCTGCAGCAAAGTACTTGAAATGCTTGGATAACAGGAGGGTATGTGATGAAGATCGGATTCATTGGACTCGGAATCATGGGTAAGCCTATGGTGAACAACCTCATCAAGGCAGGATACAGCGTGAAGGCATATGATATTGTAAGGGAGAATCTCGATATTGCTCTCTCCTATGGCGCTGAAGAGGGGAAGAGTGGGGCTGAGATTGCTGCAGAATGCCCTGTTGTAATAACAATGCTTCCGAATTCCCCGCATGTGAAAACAGTCGTGCTTGGCGAGAATGGCGTTCTTGAAGGAGCGAAAAGCGGTCTTATCCTTATAGATATGTCCTCGATCGATCCAAACGTCAGCAAGGAAATAGGTGAGAAGTGCAAGGAAAAGGGCGTGAGAATGCTCGATGCTCCTGTCTCCGGAGGAGAGCCGAAGGCCATTGACGGAACGCTTTCCATCATGGTCGGTGGAGAGAAAGCGCTTTTCGATGAGATGGTTCCTGTTCTCAAATGCATGGGTTCCTCCGTCGTTCACTGCGGAGATCTTGGTGCTGGGAACACCACGAAGCTCGCTAACCAGATAATCGTTGCCGGAAATATCGCAGTGCTTGCCGAGGCTCTCACAATGGTCAAGAAAGCAGGAGTGGATCCTGCAGTCGTATTTGAGGCGATAAAAGGCGGTCTTGCCGGATCAACTGTCATGAATGCAAAAGCTCCGATGATGATTGAAGGAAACTTCAAACCAGGTTTCCGTGTCGATCTTCATATCAAGGATCTTGGCAATGCTCTTGACACTGCGCATAAGGTCGGCGCACCTGTTCCGCTTACCGCAATGGTGCAGGAAATGTTCGAGACACTGCATGCTGACGGCAGGGGAAATGATGACCATAGCAGCCTTGCAAATTACTATGCAAAGGTTTCTGGAACAAAGATAGGCAAATAAGTTCCTAACTGTACTTTATTTTTCCGTGGCAGAGAGATTTCCCTGCCATGGAAAGGCATA
>CASEGX010000007.1 GCA_949287505.1 uncultured Spirochaetales bacterium
ACGAGCTCTGGATCTCACAGCCTGACAACGGAGAACAGGCACTGGAGATTACGGAATCGCTTGTCCGTTCCGGTGCTGTGGATATCATAGTCGTGGACTCGGTTGCGGCTCTCACACCTCAGGCTGAGATTGAAGGTGATATGGGAGACAGCCATGTAGGCCTTCAGGCAAGGCTCATGAGCCAGGCTCTCAGAAAACTTACGGGAATCCTCTCGAAGAGCAACACGACCATTATCTTCATCAATCAGATAAGGATGAAGATCGGCGTGATGTTCGGAAACCCCGAGACTACAACCGGTGGCAATGCACTGAAGTTCTATGCCTCAGTGAGGATGGATGTCAGAAGAATCGAGTCCATCGGCAAGAATGCAGATGAGGTTACCGGAAACCGCGTGAGGGTCAAGATCGTCAAGAACAAGGTAGCACCTCCTTTCCGCAAGTGTGAGCTGGATTTGATGTTCGGTACAGGTATCTCTTACACAGGCTCTCTCCTCGATGCGGCGCTGAAGTACAATCTCATTGAGAAATCCGGTGCGTGGTATTCATATGAAGGCGAGAAAATCGGGCAGGGAAGGGACAAGACCCTTGAATACATCAGGGACAACAAGGAGCTTGCTTCTGAGCTTGATACAAAACTGAGAGCGATCATGTTTCCGAAACACGGGGAAGCCGTGACGGCAGAAGAGGGAGAGGAGTGAGGATTGTACAAGTGAAACACGGCAGGTATAATCGCCACTGATGAGCGAGGAACGTGACCGGCTTCTTGAGGAGGAGAACAGACACGAGTACCATGTCGAGGGATTCGACGGACCTCTTGATCTTCTGCTCTTCCTCATCAAGAAAAATGAACTCAATATTTACAATATAGATATCTCGCTCATAACGGGCGAGTTTCTTGCATATCTTGATGAGCATGGCGCAGAGCTTACCGAGCTATCTGATTTCTATGAGATGGCGGCAGAGCTTCTTTACATAAAGAGCAGGATGCTGCTTCCGATTGAAACAGAAGGTGACGATGATGACTTCGAGGATCCGCGTCAGGATCTTGTAGACAGGCTGATCGAATACCAGAAATACAGGAAATACACAGAGCTTCTCATTGATGGAAGGAATGCAGATACTTTCCATGTTGAACGCAATGAGAATTACTTTCTTGTGCCATTCGAGGGAAAGGACCTTTTCAGAGGCGTGACACTGGATATGCTCATGCGCACATTCGCTGAGCTCATAACAAAAGCATCCCCGGCTTCCAAGATCTTCAACCTCTATGAGGAAGTGTCTCTTGATGAGAAGAAGGCGCTTCTTCTTGAGCTTCTTGAGACAAAGGAGAAATTCACCCTGGATGATCTTATTGTCCATCCTGACGACAGGATGCATATAATCTGTTCCTTCATGGCCATTCTCGAGGCTGCCAGGAACCAGATGATCATTCTTTACCAGCCAGAGGAGTATGGGACAATCTACATCATGGCCCGTCCTCAGGACTGGAATCCTGAGTATGCCGATGAATATGATGCTGAGTACGATGAGATGGTGGATGAGCATCTTGAGGATCCTTCTGACTTCTCGATCCTTACCAAGGAAGCAGAGGAGAAGCTGAGGGCAGAAGAGGCAGAGGCGAAGAAGGAAGAAGTTGAGTTCATCGGCGAAGAGGAGGAGATTGACCTCCTCGAGGACGAGATAGAAGAAGGAGATGACGATGAAGGCGATGCTCAGTGATGAGGCAAGGCTCTGCGAGGTGGTGTTGTTTATCGAAAACCAGCCGCTGTCGCTGGATAGGATATCTGAACTTACCGGTATCAAACCGGATCTTGTCGAGGACGCGCTTCAGGAACTGCGGGATGATTACAGTGAGAGGGGAAGCGGTCTGATGATCACGGAAGATGAGGATTTGTTCTCGTTTTCTCCCTCCCCGGATCTCTATCCGCAGCTGAAGCAGAATTATGGCCGTAAAGTCGACAAAAGACTTTCGCGTGCAGCCCTTGAGACTCTGGCAATCGTTGCATACAAGCAGCCTGTTACCCGAAGGGAGATTAAGGACATAAGAGGTGTTGATTCTGATTCGATTGTCAAGCTCCTGAGAGAGAAGGATTACATAAAGGTCGTTGGCCGCAGCAGGGAGCAGGGGCATCCTTGTCTTTACAGCACGACGAGAAAATTCCTTTTCGAATTCAAGCTTACATCGATTGCTGATCTTCCCAAGCTTTCGGATGTGGACAGGATGCGCTTCGAGAAGGAAGATGAAGTGGTGGACGACTTCTTTGAGGAAGACGAGGAAGAGATGGAGACAAAGCCGAGAAAGGAAGTCGAGACAGGAAGGATAGAGAGTATCGATCTCTCAGGAGATGATGTTCCTGAGCGCAGGAAGCGCAAGAAGAAAGCTGAGACAGAGACGGAAGAGACTGAAGCAGATAATAATGAGGAGGCCGGTGATGGCACAGATGAGAAACAGAGTGAGTGATATAGCGCATTTTCCGATGAGACTGCAGGCCTATATGGCAAAATGCGGAGTGGGATCGAGAAGGGGCTGTGAGGAGCTTATCAGGGAAGGCCGCGTCATGGTCAATAACAAGATCGTACGTGAAATGGGTGTGAAGGTCAATGAAGACGATATCGTGCAGGTCGATACGGAGACTATCGAGCTTGCTGACAGGCTTTATTACATCGCTCTCAACAAGCCCCGTGGATATGTCTGCACGAACTACGATCCGAATGAGGACAGGTATGCAAGGGATCTGATTGATATCAGGGAGAATCAGATGCTTTTCAATGTCGGTCGCCTTGATAAGGATTCAAATGGCCTGATCATCTTCACAAATGATGGAGAGTTTGCAAATAAGATGATGCATCCGAGATATCAGGTTGAGAAGGAATATATCGTAAAGCTTGACGGGGATGTTGCTATCGATGATCTCACAAGAGCCCTGAACGGCATATATATTGATTTACCAAAGCCTTATAGAATAAAGAGATATGATTTAATGCCCCGCACAAAGGAGTTTGTCAGAGTAACGCTTATAGAAGGAAAGAACAGGGAAATCAGGAAGATTTTCTCATATCTTGGATACGATGTTAAATCTCTGACAAGAATCAGGGTAGGCTGCGTCGAGCTGGGCGACCTGAACCCTGGAGAGTGGCGTAATCTCACAAGAGAGGAAGTCTCCGGACTCCTTTCTGGCAGGAACAACTCCAGGCAGGGTGGAAAGGTAAGGTACAAGGATAGGAAGGAGGGCCGTGATGATCATAGCAATTGATGGCCCGGCCGGTTCCGGGAAAAGCACCATTGCAAGAAACGTGGCCAGGTCCCTTGGTTTCTATTTTCTCAATACGGGTTCTTTTTATCGCGCCTACACACTCTCTGCAATAGAGAACGAGATTGATCCGCTAGACCGGGAAAAGGTGTATGAGAATGCCAGGAAAATCTCGCTGAGCGTTAAAGACGGGGATATCTGTATCGATGGTGTCGACTGTGAGGACAGGCTGCATACAGCATCAGTGGATGCCTACAGCTCACAGGTTTCCTCCGATCCGAGAATCAGGGAGCTTGTGAATAGGGCAGTCAGGAAAATCGCAGCAGGAATGGATATCGTAACAGAGGGCCGGGACACTACAACCGTGGTCTTTCCAGATGCGGATTTCAAGTTCTATTTCGATGCCTCTCCGGAGATCCGCGCAAGACGGAGGATGAATGAGCAGAAGGGCTCCGATTTCGAGACGATCCTGCATTCGATAGAAGCCCGGGACAAGATGGACAAAGAGAAGGAAGTCGGAGCGCTTAAGATAGCTGATAACGCTATTTATATAGATACCTCTCTATTGACCATAAGCCAAGTTTGTGAGAAAGTGATAGAAGCCGTCAGAGAGCCTCTCTGAAGGTATATCAGTTGGTAGGAGCAGAGAAGTGGAAAATGAAACTCAGATGACTGAACAGCAGTCCTATCTGCAGCAGCATCTTATGTCAATTCCGGAATTAGAAGTCGGTCAGATCGTAACCGGTACTGTTGTACAGACAAATGACGAATCAGTTTTGGTTGATATCGGCTATAAGAGCGAAGGAAAGATCCCTGTAGACGAATTCATGGAACTGCCTAAGCTTGGAGACAAAGTAGCCGTTACAATAGTAAAGCTTGATGACGGACGCGGTCAGGTTGTTGTCTCAAAGAAGAGAGCAGAAGCAAAGGAAAGAGCTGAGATTCTCAGAAAGGCTGCAGAAGACAGAACACCGGTCCTCGGAAAGTTCGTTAAGGTTATCAAGGGTGGCTATGAAGTTGACCTTGGTGCAGATTACAAAGGATTCTGCCCGCTTTCAAAGGCAGATGTAGTACGTGTCGAGGAGCCGGAGTCTCTTATCGGCAAGACTGATTATTTTGTAATCGACAAGTTCCACGCAGGAACAAAGCTCAAGAGTGTTGTTTCCCGCCGTGAGTATCTTGAGAAGAAGATCAAGGAGAACAAGGAAGCATTCTTCAAGACTGTACAGATCGGTGATGTCGTACAGGGAGAGGTAAAGTCCTTCACATCCTTCGGAGCATTCATCGACCTTGGTGGATTCGATGGTCTTCTCCATATAAATGATATGTCCTGGGGTCATGTCACAAGACCAAAGGATTTCGTGAAGAAGGGACAGATTGTCCAGCTCAGACTCATCAACATCGATCCTGAGACTCAGAAGATCAACCTTTCTCTCAAGCACATGACACCGGATCCTTGGACAACATTCGAGGATAGATACCAGGTCGGTGATGTTGTGAAGCGCCCTGTGACAAAGATCACATCCTTTGGTGTGTTCATCGAGCTTGAGCCTGGCATTGAAGGTCTTGCACATATTTCAGAGCTTTCCTGGACAAAGAGAATCACTAATCCGAAAGAGATTGTAAGCATTGGTGATGTCGTAGAGGCAAAGATTCTCGGATACGACCTCGACAAGAAGAGAGTATCACTTGGTCTCAAGCAGCTTCAGGAGAATCCATGGGATACAATCGTAGATCGCTATCCTGTAGGAAAGGTCGTGAAGGGACCAGTTGTGAAGGTCACACAGAGCGGTGCTTTCATCAATCTTGAGGATGGAATCGACGGTTTCCTCCACATTGATGACATCTCCTGGACAAAGAAGATCAAGAGCATGGATCAGTTCTGCAAGGAAGGCGACGTGGTTGAGGTTGCAATTTCCCGTGTCGAGCCGGAGAACAGAAGAATCAGGCTCTCTGTAAAGCAGCTTGAAGGAAATCCATGGAGCACTCTCAAGAAGGATTACCCGAGATTCTCAACAATCACAGGAACAATTTCCTCTGTTGCTGATTTCGGTGTATTCGTTAAGGTTCTTGGAGATATCGAAGGACTTATCTCAAAGTACAACCTTGTCGGACCGGATGAGGAGTACACAGATGCAGTTCTTGAGCAGTACAAGACAAAGATTGGCGAGCCAATCACTGCTATGGTTATTGATATCAATCCACAGGCTCAGAAGCTCAGCCTCTCCATCAAGGAGATGGTAAAGCGTTCTCAGGAATCTGAAATGGCTAAGTACATGGCTGATACGAAGGAGGAGGATGATACATACAACCCCTTCGCAGACATGCTTAAGGCTTCCAAGGAAGACAACTGATAATCTGCGGGTTTCGGCCCGCAGTTTTATAAAGGAACGCGATGATGGATAATAAAACTAAATCAAAGAATGCACAGGTCGAAGATAAGCTGAATTCCTTCATCGGCAGGAACAGCAAGCTGATTCTCGGAATCGGAATTGCTCTTATTGTTGTGATCATTGCTCTTTGCATCGCACTTGTTACTGTTCAGAGCACGACAAACAAGCGTTTTGATGCTGTTACTGTCCTTGAGAGTGATTACAACGCACTTCTTATGATGGATCCAGAATCTGCAGAGTATGCAGACAGCTCAGCTTCCTTCCGCACAAGTGCTGAAAGTCTTGCATCCGATGCTGGCCTTGATACATATCCAGGCGCAAAGGCAATGTATCTGCTTGCTGAGCTTGCTTTCGCTGATCAGGATTATCAGAGTGCTGCAGATTATTATGCTCAGATTGCAGAGGCTCAGAATGATACCTACTTTGCTCCTCTCTGCAAGATGAATGAAGCAGTATGCTATGAGAATCTTGGCGATGCAGATACAGCTCTGGAACTTTACAGAAATGTCATCGAGACCTATGGCGACTATGGTGCATATGCTCCTAAGGCAATGTTCAGCATTGGACGTATATATGACTCTCAGGGAGAGAAAGCACTTGCTCAGGCAGAGTTTGAGACACTGACTGGTCTCTATCTTGTTCCGGAAAATGGGGGAATTCCGAGCGAATATGCACGTATGGCTGAGGCATATCTGATTAATTACGCAGAGTAATTAAAAGAGGAGGGCTTCTGATGAAGAAAGGAAGATTATCTTTTCTTATATTCAGTGCCCTCTTTCTTTGTCTCCTCACGTCCTGCGGAATTCCAAGAATGTTCCCGTGGAGAGAGGATTACCAGTACAACATCGACTCAGATTCTCTCGATTTCAAACTCAGATTCACCACTTCAGGTTCTGATCAGCCATGGCCGAAGCTGACACCAAGCCCGAACACTCCGGTTCTCCGTTTCTATTATCTTATTGTTCCAGAAGCTTCAATGCAGTCCACTGCCACAGGAGTTGTCTCAAGCTTCTCTAGCAGATACAGCAGTTCATTTCCCAAGAGCTTCAGAAGAGGTGAGGCTGCTTACACATCATCATATGAGACCACATACACAGATGACGAGACGGTATCTGTAAGCCTTTATGAATTGTCAGTAATCCATGAGGACGGCCGTTTTGAGCCTGTATCTTCCTATTTTCAAGGTATCAACTGGTTCCAGCCAGTGCTGCAGGAAGGAGAAGATCCAGGAAGCGGACTTGCTGATGAATATCAGGTCACTTACAGCTTCGCACAGCAGGATATTCCAAACACAAACGAGTATTATATCATCCTGACGCTCAACGGAGAGACATACCGTCTGGGAAGGTCAAACGGTATGCCATTTGTACGCAGCTTAAGCTCTTATTACGATGAAGACTATTCAGAATTCCTGCCAGAGGATTCTGACGCATTGCAGTCGGATGCAAGGCTTCTTATATATGCTACAGCTTCATTTGCATTTGAGAACTATACGACCCGCCGCACAATAAGCATCACGAAGGACAGAACATCATATGATCAGCCGCTGATCTAAGACCACTGAAACATAAATGTCAGATTCAGCAGGATTGATTGGAATGAATGGTACTGATTCACTGTCATTCGCCTTTATGAAATCAATAACCGGGCTGAACTGAGCCTCGTGTCCTGCATTGTGATAGGTGATCATCTCTGCAGAAGAACTCAGATGTATATATTCCTCGATGAATGCGTTCCAGATTGGAAGGAAGTTTTCTGTTTCAGCATATTCTTTTGCCCAGTTCAGCTTCTCCAGATGTTGCCTGTTATAGCTTCCTCTGTCGTCGTTTTCGCCCATATCAATAAGAAATCTGATTTCCTTCCATGCCTCAAGATCAAAATCATCGGTATATTTCTCGATATCTGCAATGCCAAGAGGATAGGGCAGGGGCTCACCTTTCATCTCGGCAAGCGCAATGGATGGAGACCAGCTTACACCACCTGCACAGGCTATCCAGAGCCTATCTGGATGAAGAAGTGCAAACCGGACTATGAAGTTTCCTTCTCCTGAATATCCGGCCATATTAACTTTCCTTGATAGCTCTGTATTGAAATCCTTTTCAAGGATCAGCAATGCATCATCGATTATTTTGCATACTTGATCATCTAAATGCGTGAATTCGTCATTAGAGAGCAGCGTCCACGGATCCAGTTCAAGATGCCGGAACTCAGAAGAAAACTCTGGGATGACCAGATACAGCGCAGCAGCACCTGTCATATTATCAACCTCTCGTTGCCATGACACATAATTATCACGAACTATCGAATCCAGAACTTGCTGTTCTTTGACTTCGTACCTGGATGAGATTTTTCCAGATTTAAATGGATAGACAATAAGATGCTCGCTCCTGATTTCCTCGGGAATAACCAGATAAGCAGATATATTGTATCCACGATCACTATCTGGAGAAATGCGATATACATCGTTTCCAAATATGTCTGTTTTACAAATATGTTCAGTCTTTGGTATATCCTGCAAAGCTGAAGCCGAACAGGAAACGATTATCACGGATAACAATATTATAAGAATTTTACGCATAGAAACCTCTTAGCAATTATATCATTGAAAGGGTAAAACAAGTTTATTCTTATGGAATCCTTTAGCAAGAAGCGGAAAAGAAGTTAAAATCCCCAGATTCAAAGATTTCAAAAATGATTAGAATTGGAGAGAATTTGTCATAAGAGAGTGTTATATGCAGCAACAACGATTGTGTTGCAGAAGAAGTAGGTCATTTTCAATCAAAGACAGAAAATTTTCCTCAAGGCAAGGCAAAATATAGCACTTATTCTTGCAATATCAATTTAGCATTCATAAATTACTATATAAAGAATCAGAATGTATGTAATTAATGTTCAAAAATTACCCTGTTCAATAGGTATATATAATAGATGATAAAATCAGTTTATTTAAAGCATAACGTGTATATGAAATTATAGTATCAATATATCTAGTGTTTTACTTAGGCTTGATGTCATTAATAATTGTACGAAATCTGTGTAACTATGTATGATTTCTGAGAAAATCTCATGGATATAATGTATATTCTGTCAACTAGAAAAAAATCAAGAGAAACTTATATATTATTAAAACAATTATTATGAATTGATAAATTTTATAAAGATATAAATTGATTGATACAGTAAAATATAATAAAAGGATTTTTATATAAATTAATATATAATTTTTAATATTTTAGATTTTGCTATCAAATACCCTATTATCATCAATCCTACGACATTCATATCAGCCGATTCTGTTCTTTTACATAGAAATGTATGGATAATAAAATAAAACGCTTCGGAAAAAGTGAAGCGTTGTCATCTGAGTGATGGTTTAAAGGTATTTTACTTATTGTTTATGATTAATCATCGAATTTACAGATCAATGTTTTCTCGAAAACACGTATAGCTGCACCAATCAATGTGGAGTAATCAGCACTTGCAGGTTTGATTTTAACACTTCTGAAGCGTTTCTCTAGACTCTTGTTGACGTTATTCTCTGTTGCCTCAATCAATTCTTGACCTAGAAGATCCGGAATGAATCCATCAAGAACAAACTCTGTCACATCAAGAAAATATGATATGTTGTATATTCCTACAGAGAGATATGGAACAATATATTCGATAATCTCCGCTCTGGTTTTCTCATTGATTTTCTCTTTACGCAGGGAAATACCGAACTTGCTATTGATTGCCTTTATATTTATATACTCTTCAAGAGGTTTGATTTCATTAGAACTATCCGCAATGGGAAGAATTAGATTATTTCCGATTTCTCCTGCCCTGTGGTTGGATCCTGTATATAGTTTTCCATTCATTATTATTCCTGATCCGAAACCATTTCCCAATGTCAGGTAACAGAGATTTGTTTTCTTATCGCCACCACGTGCAAAAAGCTCACCAAGAGCTGCCAGGTTCACATCATTTTCAGCACACACCGGGATGGAGATGTGCTTAAAAAATCCAGGCAGGAATTCGCTGATTCTGATTCTGTCAGGAATGCCGATTGAGTAAAAACTCATTATTTCATTTTTCTCTGGATCAACATTTACAGGAAGCGCAATTCCAACTCCGAGTATAGGGATTTCTGATTTTTTTATCAGCCTGGAACAATATCTGCCAAGTTTTTCCTGACTGGCTGTGTCGAGGAAATCAGGAAAAGGCTGTTCCGTATAGAAAATAACTTTCCCGGAAAGATTTACAATTCCGATACCGACAATATCGCCTTGAAATTCAAGAGACAATGCGCCGTAACTCGACGCATTGAATTCGAGAATCCTGCTTCGTCGCCCCGGCCCACTGACTTTTTCATCGAACTTATCTGTTTCTTTTATGATTCCCCGGGAAATGAAATAATCTATATTCTTACTGGCTGTCGGAAAGCTCATATTCGTATGCGAAACAACTTCGCTCCGTGACATTACGCCATATTTGATAAAAAGCTCATAAATAAGCTTTCTATTGCTTGTTTTAAGATATTCCGGTACGAATGTATCCAAAGCTTTCCTCTGAGTTTTTCTAAGTATATTATGTGTTTTTCACCAAATCCAGTGCCATCTTCAAAGCTCCGTCGATACTTTTTCTATTTGTTTCAACGATTCTGCATTCTGGATATTTATTTCTTACAAGATATACCAGCTCAGATTTCATGACAGAAGAATTCAAAAGATTACTGCCCCACAATCCAAGCTTGAAATCCGGTTCAGTTTTATCAAGTGAAATGGCATTAACCGCATCTTCGATTATTCCAAAAATATAGTGTGCTGCACGCTTTAAAATCGATATGGATTCAAAATCCCCTTCTTCCGAAGCTTTATCCACAAGCGGTCCTAAATCGGGAGTATGCCATGGTTTTAATCCCATATCGGCAGCAAGCCGATTCAGACCATTTCTATCATGCAGATTCAGTTTTTCTTCAATGTAGGTGATCAGTTTCGTCCTTTCCACAGATCCATCATAATATCTTCCGAGAAGCTGGAGAGCCGCTCGGCTAACCCAGCTTCCAGAACCTTCGTCTCCGAGAATCGTGAAAAGATATCCGCCGCTTCTGGCGGTCCTTCCGTTCTTGTCCTTTGCAAAGGCGATGCTGCCTGTTCCTGAGATGATCAATACACCCTCACCTTCTACGACCGTATAATGAGCAAGCTCTGCATCGTTTATGACCTTTACAGGACAAGAGAATCCTTCGAGCTTTGCATAGCATCTCTCCAGGAATTCTCCGTCCTCAGGACTGTCAAGACCAGTTGTTCCACAGACAATGTATCTGCAATCCTCCCTCTTTCCATTGAACTGGGAAAGAAGCTTTGTGAAATGGCTATCGATGCGAAGAAGCATTTCTTCTTCTATATTATGATAATGATTTGCTTCAGATCCGACATAATAACCTAGTTCATTACCATCA
The DNA here is from genome assembly GCA_949287505.1 of uncultured Spirochaetales bacterium. Lineage (GTDB taxonomy): Bacteria > Spirochaetota > Spirochaetia > Sphaerochaetales > Sphaerochaetaceae > Ornithospirochaeta. Next base: position 11,085 of record CASEGX010000007.1, read on the forward strand.
AGCGTACAAGCTTTGATCCGGAAATTTGTTCCACCGCTGTCGATGCCGATCACATACTCCATATTTATCTCCTAGTCTCTTTTTGCTTTAGTCTTAAGAATGTCATCAAGCGCCTTGAACCGTTTCATTCCAACACCTTCAACATCTATGAGAGCGGGAATCGAAGCACTTATAATCTGTATTGGGATTATGTATTCGAACGGACGCATAAAGATATTCCTGCTAAGCTGTAAAGCAAGATCTCTGGAATCTTTTGCCTGATCCCCTCCGATAGTAAAAGCTGCCTTGTTCTGCTCCCTATGATATGCTGCAAGTTTCTCTACTCTTTCTTTATCTTTCTCATCATCTGGAAGAAAATAGAATCCAGCAACATTGGAATCGATGGAACAGCTGGGGCCATGGAGATACTCTTCAAACTCAAAACCAAAAGCAGGAATAAGAAGTGTTTCCATGATCTTCAATGCACTTTCATCTGCAATAGGATATGAAATGCCTTTTCCTGCAATATAGACAGCTTTCATTGATTTCAGCATTTCTTCATTGGTTTTCATCCAATTCATGCTCAATTCGATATTCTTATTAATATTTGCAATAGAACATTCAATGTCTTTTATTATATTACTATATGATACGCTATCGATATAGTTGCATTTAAGTGAAGTTTCAATTGCAAATATATATAATTGTAATATCGTTGATGTATAGCCCTTTGTCTTCGGTCCTGCAGTCTCTTCTCCGCATGGAATTTCAATATAATTGGAACAGAGAGTATTAACCACCCCCTTCGGATTTCCTGTCATAGCGATTGAGAGAAGACCTTTGTTTCGTTCTATCGCCTCGATTGTGTTGGTGGAATTCCCCCCTTGAGATATGTAAATCAAAAGTGGTTTTTTCCCATTGAACGATACAGCTCCCGTGGATGAAACAGGTATTGTATCGACTCTGAGAAATTTTTCCATGAAAGCAGCAGCGGCTTTTGTTGCATTACGGCTTGTACCACTTGCGATAAGATATATCCTGTCGGGCTTCTCTGATATGAAGATATCAGAAAACCTCTCTGAAACATTTTTCCTGTCGTCCAGGATATGCTGCAATACCGCAGGCTGCTCCTTGATATAATCCATCATTTCCATATCAATCACTCCTTTCTCATTGCAAGGGCATAAAGCAACCATGTTGCATGAGGTATCCACTGCTCTGCCCAACGCCAGTTATCGTTGATTCTTTCATTCGGTTCGGTAACGAATTCGATATCATCTTCATTGTCAGATCCACTTGTTATTCCGTTTACAATGCCGCCTGGACAATTTATGAAATCATATCGATTTCGGAAGAAATACTGTATATTGTTCCGTCCATATCCTTCCATCATGCAGGCATCATAGGGATTCTGTCCAAGTACCCAGTCAATTGTATCTTCACTGAGCTTATAGCAGGAAGATCTCAGGGTTTCGTCTTCTGTCATATCTCCAATCATTCGTGCAGCAACAGATATTGAGCCAAGACGAGCATTATCTCCCTGCCACCATGGTGCAACGGACGTGGTGTGAGGGAAGAAGAATTTTTTCTTCAGTACTCCATCCTCTGCATTTTCAAAGACCGGATACCCAAACGGATTCGAAACACTATTCGTGATAGATACAGTCCATCTCATTATTTCTTCTGCAGTCTCTCTGGCTTTGTTTGAAAGATCCTCATCCAGCTCTGCTTCTGCGTAGTTCAGAAGAGCGATTATCGGCAAGCCTTCATCAGATGCGCTGAAATATGGTTGACCGTTATCGAATTCAAGACGGCGCATATTCTTATCAACAGTCTTTGCGCTATCCATAATAAGAGAAGCATATTCACGCGCGTTCCTGAGATATTCATTCTCTCTTGTTGTTATATACAGCTCGGTAGCGGCCAGGAGAGCACAGTACCAATCGACAAGATTCCACTTGCCATCGTTAGTATAACGTTCGTTGTTGTTCCTGAGCTCTTTATATGCTGTTTTGGCAGCAACAATATAATCATCCTGTGTATAATCTCTTGCAAGATAGAAATGCCGGCCAGCAATAGCCAAAGCTGCAATCGCAGATCCTCCGCCACTTCTCATGCTTGTTTCATAGTTTGTATCATCGATTGTCTCCTGATCTGCCGTTGCTGCCTTTTCACTGAACTGATTCGATGAACCATGATATTCAAATCCAATGCATCGAGTTCCCATAACGGCATCCAGAGCCATTTTTCTCTGAATTGAACGGAAGAATGAACCGGAAGGAGCCTGCATCCTGATCAGGAAATCTGCACCCCAGTATCCCTCATCAAGCAATCTTCTCTTAAGCATTGTATACCATTCGTTATGGTTTCCTTCTATAACATCCGCAACCTTAAAGAAGACATAAGCACTGAATGCAGCCTGCTGGGGATTGAAATATGTACCATGACTCAGATGACTCAGATGTATTCCATAATCACCTGTTGCATCATACCATCCGCCGTGCCCATCAACAGTTCCTTCTCTGTTGCCGGCAAAGTGCAAGGAAGAATCATCAAGAAGCCATTCGCCACTATCCCGCTGCGCTTTGAAGTAATATGTAACTGCATTCATAAGCCGCATCGTATCTATGCATCTCGTGATGGAGAACTCTTCGCTTCTTGTCTCCCCTACTGAAATCCGGTATATGCCTTCATTGTTGAAATCATCAAATGATCCAGCATAGTAATAACCTGTATGCCAAGAAGCAACTTTTCCATATTCTTTCAGTTTGCCCTCGTATACCTTCTCTCCAGATCTATCAACAATGAAAAAGGATTCAGGTTTTTCATTCATAGATTCACACTGAACAACAACCTTCTTTGGTTTTCCTTTGCTGTATCCAATATGATTTACCAGGACTGTGAACATTCTAATTTCCTCCTTTTCATCAGCCTTTAACAGCTCCGGCAGTAAGACCGGAGACAACCTGCTCTTGAGCGACAGCATATAGCGCAAGCGGTGGAAGTATTGTCACGACTATTGCAGCCATCATTGCCCCGTAATCGGTTCCGAACATATTGCTAACCATTGATAGGATTACGCACACTGGCTTCATTGTCTGTTTTGAGATGTAGACAAGAGAAGTGAAAAGATCGTTGTAAGACCATATGAATACCATTATTGCGATTGTAGAGATCATGCTTCTGCAGAGAGGAACCGAGATCCTTGCAAAAATCGTCCATGCCCCTGCACCATCCATAAGCGCAGCTTCATCAAGCTCTCGTGGAAGACTTTTCATAAATCCCGTCATCATGATTATTGAAAAACAGAGATTGCCTGCTGTCTGTGGAATGATAGCGGCTAAATAGCTATTCTTCACAAAGGGAATCATGCTTAACGTTACGAAGTTTGGAATGACTGTCGCAAATGATGGAACAAGAAGACAGGCTGTAAGAATAGCGAGAATTACCGGTACAGCCTTTACACTAAACCTGCCCAAAGCAAAAGATGCCATACTTGCAATAACGACAACAAGGATGACCGTGGAACCGGATATCACGATGCTGTTACCAAAGGCCCTCAGCAAATTCACATCGGGATAAGTCATGATTGTCTTGAAATTCCCGAGTCCTGGATCTGCAGGGAACGCCATGCTGTTTCTTAAAATCTCACCTGATGGTTTGAATGAATTAATCAATACCCATAACAATGGAACTATGCATGTAAGTGCCCAGAATATCAGAACTGCAAATTTCAGTATCTGAATCAATATATATAAAGAATCATGCTTTCTGATTACACGAGATGCCATATCAGAATCCTCCATCAATCATAATTCTCTTTTGGTTCGAGAAGCTTTCGCATAAACATTGTCAATACAACTCCGAGAACAATCATCAAAACTGCTATTGCACTTGCATAACCACCGTTATACCTTCTGAATGCCATGTTATACATATAAGTACTCAGAAGCTCTGAGGAATTCATAGGACCGCCTTCGGTGATGATATAGACCATATCGAAGACCTTGAAGCAGCCAGATATAACCAATATCACTACAGAGCAAATCACATCTTTGATCATTGGGATTGTTATATAAATTGCCTTCTGTAAAGAATTTATTCCGTCAAGTTCAGCCGATTCATAGATTTCCTCAGGAATCTTTGACATTCCTGTAAGATATATCACGAAATAGAATCCCACATATTGCCACATCGTCGGTATAGTCACGAGGTATATGGATGTGTTCTCGTTTATCCAAACCTGTTTATCAACACCGAAGAGGCCAACAATGTAATTCAGAAGACCATATTCATATCCATAGATTAATTTGAACATCAATCCGATTGCAGTTGCAGAAATGACTATCGGGAAGAAATATACGGTTCTAAAGAATTTAAATGTCTTCTTCACGGTAGATACAAACATCGCAAGCACAAGTGACAATCCCACCTGAAATACCACGACGAAAGCCATCATTGTGAATGTATGCTTGATGCTTGCGGATATTATCGTGTCGGAAAATAACCTTTTGTAATTATCAATACCTGTCCAATCCGCTACTGGAGAGAAGTTTTTCCATGATGTAAAGCTATACCATATAGTTTTGAAAAGCGGATAAATAAGGAATGTAAGAATCAGAACAGCTGCTGGAATCAGAAAAACAGTAAACTGCCTTTTGTTTTTTAGGACCATATCTATCTCCATATAAGAGGCCTTCCCCTCCTGTGAAAGGAAGGCCCGAAAATATCACATATAGGTTTTTGCTTCTGCAAGGACGTCTGCTGCAGTTCTGTTTCCCGTGCAAATATACTGTATGCCCGGCTCTGTTACCGTGAGCCAGCTTTCACGTGATACCTGACTATCACAAGCTGGGCGTGTTGCTTCTGCTGCATTGAGCATATCAAGAGCGCTCTGCTCAAGAGGTGTAGTTCCTTCAGGTGAATCGCAGTAAATTGCAGGGCTTCCGCCATTTGCGATGAATCTTGTCATGATTTCAGGACTTGTCAGGAACTTGAGGAAATCAAGGGTGTATCCATCATCAACGGATTCCTTGCTGATATACCATCCGCTTCCATATCCGGCAAGTGCAACATTCGATCCACCTACTCCGCCTGGAGGTGTCGGGACAGAGATGATCCTCATGTCAGGATTATCCTTGAGTGCAGTTGTGCACCAAGAACCATTGAACATCATTGCAGCCTTTCCATCCTGGAACAGTACACGAACATCATCATCAGAAAGCGTCATTGTGTCAGCAGGGAAAGCACCCATCTCGTACAGAGTCTTTATCTCTTCGAGTGCTGGAATCCATGAGTCGGAGAAATAATCCTGCTGTCCTTCTGCTCCAACATAAGCGAGAAGTATCAGTTCTACCATGTAACTTGGTTTTGCAAGGCTTACAGCAATAGGTGTAACACCATTTTCGATGAAAACCTGGCAAGCTGTCATGAAATTATCCCATGTCGTAGGTTCTTCAAGATTGTACTGGTCGAATAGAGCCTTGTTGTAGAACATGCCTTCATAGAAGCCGATGTAAGGCAGACAAAGCTGCTGTCCATCAAGCAGTCCTGCTTCAAGAGCTGATGGCATAAATCCCTTTGCCCATTCCGGATCTGCATCAAGCAGCGGTGTGAAATCAGCATACAGGCCACTATCAAGAATCATCTGACCATCTGCACCGTTATAGAAAAGGATCAAATCGGCAGGTGTTCTTGCTGCTATATCGCTCTGTATTTTCGTTCTGAACAAGTCATTCGTTCCTGCCGTCGGCTGGCTTTCATCGATGATTGTTACATCAGGATGTGCTTCCTGATACTCAGCAATTACTTCCTTCCATACAGGAGCCCACTGATCAGAGCCGGCAAAGTACGTGACAACCCTTATTTCCTTGTTCCCTGATGATTCTCCGCTTCCTCCTGCAAATACAGAAGATAACGCAATCATTGCGACTAAACAGATTACCAATACCTTCTTCATACTTAATTCTCCTTTTTAAGAATTTGTAATTCACCTTTATTCCTGCTCCATGCATAAAATACGGCTGTGCCGGATGCTATGATCATGGCGCTGATCAGAAGTACATTCCTTGGTCCTGCAATCGAGCTTGCCAGACCGCCGATATATCCGAAAATCACTTTTGATCCTATCGTACTGATGAGCACGCTGAGACTTTGTCCTGTAGCCCTGAGTTCTTTTGGAACGTGTTCGCCAATAAAAGTTATCAGGGAGTAATTGAAAATCGTGTAGCTCGGGCCGTGGAGAAGATTTACAAATATGGCAACGGATGGATTGCTTATGATAAACAGCAGGAGCCATCTGATTGCTGTTATTACGCCAGCTACTACCAGAATATTCCTTGTACCAAAGCGTCTTTTCAGCTTCCCGACTATCATCAGAGAAGGAATCTCTGTCACTGCACACAAAAACATCATTGTGCCAACAAGTGAACTATCCCCTCCGATTGAAGTGAAATATATCGGATAAAAGCTATAGAAGAAGTTCAGGCCCATGCTGAAAACAAGGTTGAAACAAATCAGACCGATAAGTACTTTGTTCTTGAGTAGATCCCTATAAGCAGCTTTTCTTTTTTCCTTGCTCTCATCTTTGCCATATCCTTTGATTGCAGGCAGCAGGATGGAACAGAGGAATGCAACTGCCATGAAAGTGGCGACCATCATGAATACAGGCTTATACGAATCCTTCAGGAAAAAACCGATGAAGAGAACAGTTAAACAATAACCAAGCGTTCCTCCCATTCTGAGGTGACCATAATCGAATTTCTTTCTTAGATCGACATATTCAATGCTGTAATTATCAAGAAGAGGAACAATCGGATTGAAAAAGAGAGAAAACAGTGTTGTCACGACAAGCATCACAAAGAAAGATGTGCCTGAATAAAACAGTAGTGATATTCCAGCTGTCATTATAAGAAGCAATGACAACACTCTCGCTTTATTTTCTACCCTATCGCTGACCATAGCCCAGAACATCTGCGCTATGAGGAGAAACACCGTTGAGAAAGATATGATGAACCCTATTTCCGAGTAATCAAGTCCGACCTCGCTCAGATAGAGATTAAGGTATGTGTTATATATCGACTGACCAGAATAAAAGAGGAAATAAAGAATGAAAAGCATGACTGGAAATTCTATGCTCATTATATTCCTCCTTTATTTTTTAAAGTTAATTAAATAAATATGTTTTACAGCATCAGAATACATCGATTAATGAATCTGTCAATCAGAATTTTTGATAACTTATTGCTATTACTGCGTTTATAAAAAGAACAGCTTGTCATGATTTTCAGAAAAGCATTCCCTTTGAACTGGTTATCTCCTGATTTACTCAGCAATTAAAATGTTTATCTTATGCAGATTTATGCTATCTTCCCTCCTCTGATTTTGTGCTAACATATGCAATATGATTGAGAATTACAGAGACCATGCAGATAATTTCAGTTCAGCTGTTGACAGGTTGTATACGATAATTACCATTCTCCGTTCTCCTGGTGGCTGCCCCTGGGACAGAGTCCAGACAAACAAGAGCACGACCATTTCACTCATAGATGAAAGCTATGAGTATCTTGATGGTGTTCTGAAAAAGGACATTGCATCAGAGAGGGAGGAAATCGGGGATGTGATGATCAATGTCTTCATGAATCTCTATATCCACGAGGAGAATAAGGATTTCCTTCCAGAGGAAGCCATCAACGAAGTGTGTGACAAGCTTATCAGAAGGCATCCTCATGTTTTCGGTACGGAGAAGGCTGAGAATGCATCTGAGGTTCTTTCACTCTGGAACAGCGTCAAAGAAAATGTCGAGGGACACAAGGATAAAGCCGAATCATTCTTCTCCCATATCCCATCATCTCTCCCACCCCTTGAGGAAAGCTATGAAATACAGAAGAAACTCAAGAAGGTAGGTTTCGACTGGCCCGATGCAGCAGGCGTTGTTGCAAAGGTTGAAGAAGAGCTTGAAGAAGTGAATGAAGCTATTGCAGATGGGGACACGGATCATCTTGAGATGGAACTCGGGGATCTGCTTTTCTCCGTTGTGAATCTCTGCCGCTTCATGAAGATCCGTCCGAATATCGCACTGCACAGATGCAACGAGAAGGTAAAAGAAAGATTCCAGCGTCTTTTCACACTCGCTTCTGAGCGTGGAATTCCCGTTGATGAAGACCATGTCAGGGAAATGAATGAGCTCTGGGAAGAAGCTAAGAAAAGCGAGATTCAGTGAATGCTTTCCTGAATCCAGCCCAGAGCCGTCTCAAGACAGAGATCTGCATCTGCACTTTCCGCGATGACGATATCAGGTTCAATGCCGGTGTTCTCAAAGGATTTTCCGTTTCTGTACCTCATTGATCTGCTTTGTGTCGAGCATGAGATATATTCAGAATCGAACTGTCCGGCATTGAATACATAAGGATCATTATTTGTCGCAGATCCGAATCCTCCTGCCGTCCTCTCTCCGAAAGAAGCGACGTCAAAACCATAGTAATCATCAAGAGCTTTGAAAAGCAGAACCGTAATCTCCCCATTTGAGACAGTTCCGCGGTTTGTTATGAGCGCAATCGGTTTATCAAAATCGTGCAGATTATCATCATTGCCCTTGATTATGTATTTTACCCATGGTCCATAATCAAGACGGTTCATTCCATCTTTTGTACGTGTATCACCGATATATGCATCCTCCTTGAAAAGACAGTTCCACAAGAGAGGAAGATCGGAATTCCGGCCACCAGTATTTCCTCTTAAATCAATTACAAGACCATTGATGCCGCTGCTTTCATTCCTGATGGTCTCCCGCCATAATCTGAGGAAGGCTATTGCCGCACTCTTGACATCAGCTCCGTGATAACCATCAAGATAATCAGAAAAGCTGAAATCCGAGAGTCCTATATATAAGACGTTCTCAGCTGTTCTTCCGAAGATATAGCATGATGGCGCATTTCCTTCCGTCTGATAATAAAATACAAAGCATTCCTCAAGATATCTTTCTGGAATGACGTAACCTGAAAACAGTTTGCGGCTGTCCGGAATACTGACCTTGAATGAATTCTGCAGGATGCTGTCAGTCCTGACCATCAGGTCAGAATAGGACGGGATATCAGAGTTAAGGAACATGGTGAATATCTCCTCATCCGTGTATCCAGAAGAGCGAAGAAGATCATGAATATAATTGCTGTAAAAGAACAGCCTGTTACCTCTATCTGTGATGTTCAGCGTATAGTGCCCGTCACTGAGAGCCTTCACTATATCGTAAAAATATCCTGCCGCAGTCTCAGTTGAGTCTTCACCGGAAAGAGAATCAAAAAGAGGAAGATAACTGTACAGAATCTCATCCCATTCATTTCCCGGAGAGTCCTGGTCCCAGAAGACATAGTGTGTATTCATATTCTCCCAGAATGAAACAAAGAGATCGCTCCATGATGATATTCTCTCCGCTTCTCCATATTCCGCCTGTGGACGGCAGGAAGAGAGGGAAAGGAGAATGAGAAGAATCAGAATTGAAAATGTGAATAGCCGTCGTCTCATCTCTCTCCTCCCACTGGAACAAGAAATCCTATTGTGAATGAAAGTGTGTCATCATACCTGTGCGCAGTGTTTTTCTGATAGTTCCTGACAAGGCTTGTAATATTACCTTCATACCGGAGGGTGAAATCAAGACGGGAGGATGAGGCAAGATGAACCGATACCCCTGTCTCTGCAAGGATTCCGGCTTCAAACAGATTATCAGTATCATCAAATGGCATTATGTCTCCATGGCTGTAGTAATCCTCTGCACCATCAAAGGTTTCAGATGCGCTTGTGTTCTTACCGAAGCTCTGGGCGAGAAACCAGATTCCTATATATCCTCCGCCTCCCGCAAAGAATGAGACATCACCCAGTCTGTATGCATAGCGGATTGCAAGAGGAATCTCCAGAAAATGATCCATCTCAAGATAGTTGCTTGTCACATATTCTCCATATGAATGACGATAGATGAAGCTTTTTCCTATATATCTCAGCCCTGTATGAATGGAAAGCGAATCACTGAAAGCATATTCTGCCAAGAATGCAGCATCCGCACCATGTCCGGGGTTGTATGAAGTCTCTGGCCATGTATTGACCGTGCTCATGAAATTCAGGGCATACCCTGCTTCAGCTCCAAGATTCCATGAAGAAGCGAATGCAGGGAAAAGGGATGCAAGCAGGATAATGAGAAGCGATGTTTTCCTCATACGAGAATACTAGCACCGTTAATGTACAGAATGAATGGAATGAGTCGGCATATTAATGAAAAAACAGAGAAAGCGTGACTTTCTCTGCCTTTATATAAACCAGGCTCCGGATAAGCCGGGTTCTGTTTAGGTAATCATCTATCTAGGCTGTGGATTGCTCCACAGCTCAAGCAGCCTACCCGCAGCCATGGCCGGACCAGCCGACTGCATACTTGGCCTTGCTCCTGGTGAGGTTTACCTTGCCCTGTCCATCGCTGTCCAGGCGGTAGTCTCTTACACTGCCATTTCACCCTTACCTCTTCCGAGGCGGTTTCTTTTCTGTTGCACTTTCTGTAGCATTACTGCTCCTGGCCGTTAGCCAGCACCATCGTCCTCTGGAGCCCGGACTTTCCTCTGCTATGCAGCGATTACCTCCGGAACCTGGATAGTATCAGAAGTCCTCGAAGCCCTCGTCCATACCCATGGATTCATCATAGGAATCAGCATCCTGCTGGGATTCGGAGGAAGCAGAAGAAGCCTTTGACTCTGAACCTGTTCCCTTCGATTCAAGCTGTTCGAAGATATAGTTCTTCTCTGTCTCTGGATCAAGCTGTTCATACCAGATGATCCTTGAACAGTACGGACAGTAATCAATCTCATTCTTCTCCTGCTTGAGACGGAGATCGATTACAAACTGTACAGGAAGGACTCTGTCACAACCCATACATACCTGGCCATGAACAGGAACAACGCCAAGACCGCT
>CASEGX010000008.1 GCA_949287505.1 uncultured Spirochaetales bacterium
CATAGGTGCGGAATCTTATCGGAGAACCAAGCTTTTCCTCACGTTCCTTGAGGAATGCTATTGTATCACCAGTGTTCATATTATCATGATTGTACCCTACGCTGTGCTTGAGTAACAAGTCATGGGGAAAACAGGAAGAATATGTTAATCTAATGTCTGGAGGCTTTATGATTGATAAACTTGAAAGCGTCCTGGATGATTCATTTCCAGGAATAAACGATACAGAATCCTTTGCGGCCTTTTTCCGCAGCTATCTGGATTCTACGAAAAAAAGATTCTTCTCGATTCCCTATGAGAGCCCTGAGAATGTATATAAACTTCCCGGTGAAAGCGATGAGGATGCTTGCAGGCGTATATGCAGCGGCACGCTTGTCTCTGTCGGGGTCCCTTCAGCTTTCAAATCTGTGAGAGCAGTTGACTGGCACTCTAATCCCACATACAACGGCTACAAGGAGTGGACATGGCAGCTTTCGAGGCATAATGACATAAAACTTCTTGCGCATGAGTATAATCTTACAGGCAGAAAGGAGTATGCAGATTCCGCTGCCGAGCTTCTTTCCTCCTGGATTGAGACATGCCCAGCTCCCGGCCCGGATGTTCCTGGAAATGAGACGGATACATGGCGTACGATAGAGTGCGGCATAAGAATGGGAGCAAACTGGCCTTATATAATCTACACATTCTACAATGAGTTCTCCGATGATCTTCTCGAGCGTATTGCCATCTCCCTTGCCGAGCATGCGATGCGCCTCGAGCACAATCATATGCATGGAAACTGGCTTCTGATGGAGATGAACGGGCTGTGCCATATCGCGGTGCTGTTCCCGTTCCTGAAGCATTCATCCCACTGGAAGGAATTCTCACTTGCAGCGATGGAGGATGAGGCAAGAAAGCAGTTCTATCCAGATGGTTTCCAGTATGAGCTCACAACATGCTATCATGAGGTGGCTGTCAATAATTACCAGAGACTTCTGGAAATGCTCAAGGCCTTCTCGATCCCGTTTCCTGGAAACCTTATGGATATCATGGAAAGAGCTGCAGAGGTCAATGTCAAGCTGATGGAAGGTGATGGCTGTCTTCCTGATATAAATGACGGTTCATACTCTGAAGTAAGCGCTCTTCTTAAGCCGAAGATGAGGCTTTTTGATAATCCTGTGATTTCCTGGGCAGCTACGGGAGAGGGAAGTGAGCCGCCTTATAAATCCGTAGCGCTCCCTTATTCCGGTTTTTACGTGTTCCGTACCGGCTGGAAGAGCGATGACATCTATGCGCTTTTTGATTCCGCACCTTTCGGAAGAGGGCACCAGCACGAGGATAAGCTTTCATTGATCATCTCCCTCGGGAAAAAGAGGATTGTGACTGAGGGGGGATGCTATGCATATGATGATTCTCCGATGAGAAAGCATACGATCTCATCTGGTGCGCACAATGTTCTTCTCATTGACGGGATGGGTCAGAACAGAAGATCTGGCTATGTCTGGCATGATGATGACATTTCAAGGCTTTCAGATCTTGTCTGTGGCAGCACTCCGGATACTGAGTGGGCAGAGGGTGGATATGA
>CASEGX010000009.1 GCA_949287505.1 uncultured Spirochaetales bacterium
ACAAGTGTTGCACGGAAGATCAAGATTGCCAGGGGACAGCTGGACGGCATTCTTAAAATGATTGATGATGACCGTTATTGTATCGATATAGCGACACAGATGATGGCCGCCCAGTCCGTGATACGTAAAGCAACGCAGGAAGTGCTGGAAGCACATATCAGAAGCTGTGTAAGCGAATCGCTGCAGACAGACGAGCCTAACCCGAAGATCGAGGAGGCTCTCTCTGCCCTTGAGAAGATGATGGAGGTCTGATCTCAGATTTTCTGATAGTGAATGACGCTTTCACCGTTTCTATGGAAGAAGAGTTTTGCTCCTTTTGCTTCTCTGAGTGGAAGGAGCAGATTCACATCCCATTCCGGGTGCAGCCTGAAAACATGTATGTTCTCATCCTTCACTATTGCAATCAGGTCGATGAAATCTTTTTTTGTCTGAGGAAACGGACTCGTGAGTGCATACTCGCCATCGTTTTCCTCGGCATGAAGACCATCTCCGGCCTTTTCCTTTTTCAGAGGAGAGAGAAGTGCGTTGCAGCACCTGATTCCATCACTTTCGCTTATTGTCAGCTTTCCACATTCCGGACAGATAAAGAAATTATATAGCTCTCTTATCATAAATACCCTCGACAGTTCATTTTTGCATAATCATAAGCTATTTGCACAGCTTCAAGTTTTTTGAAAAAAGGTATTGCACATGAATGGGAAAACATGCTAGATTCTCCATGCTGTTGATTCAGCATGGGCCGCTAGCTCAGCTGGTAGAGCAACGCCCTTTTAAGGCGTGGGTCACAGGTCCGAATCCTGTGCGGCTCACTCCGTAATGTCTCCCTCGTCTAGTGGTTAGGACATCGGGTTTTCATCCCGACAACGCGGGTTCGATCCCCGCGGGAGATGAGAGGCTCTCTTCGGAGAGCTTTTTTCGTGAGTGATACAGACTGAGACCTGCGGGTCTCATTTTTCACGCAGAACGCTGCCAGAATTACTGACAGCGTTGATTCTTGTTCTCTGAGTTGCTGATCTTCTATTTTTTCTTTGCAGCTGTTTTCTTTTTCGTAGCAGGTTTCTTTGCAGCAGCCTTTTTCTTCGGCTCCGGTTTCTTCTCCTCTTCAGGTTCCTTCTCTGCTTCTTCACCCGCTGTTTCAGGAGCCTCATCATTTACCTGAAGATCAAGCTCGCCCTGGCTTGGTTCTTCCGGGCTCTCTTCTTTCTGCAGTTCTTCAGAAACTGGCTGTGCCTCGTTCTGGACTTCTTCAGGAACCGGTTCCTCTTCCACCGGCTCTTCAGGTCCTACAGGAGCTTCGACTACTGTCCCGGTTTCCTCTCCAGGTTTCTTTTTCTTATCGCTCTTCACCTCGTCCCAGGCAAGGTTTCCTTCCTTGTCCGTATATGTGTATGCGATTGCATAGTAGATGATAGGATCCTTTGTCTTCCATCTTCTGTATGCTGCGGATACAGCCGAGGCCATGCCTCTGTTATTCACGTAATCCTTGCCCTTGTCGAGCATGATTGCCCTCAATGCGCCGAGGGAGATCTGAACTTTCTTTGAATACAGAGCTATAGCAAGTTCACCTATGAAATCATAAATCTCGTCGTTTGTCATGTTTCCTCCTGTTTTTCCTATCCTAAAATGAGTGCGTGCGCATTTGTATCAGAAAAACAGAAGAGAATAGTCAGAAAAACAGCACAGAAAACTATTTCAGCCTGCTTTTCTCGGCATTGATTTCTCGATTTTCCTCATTTTGTACAGATAGCAGAATGGAATCAGGAAGCCTGCGCCGCACCAGGCAATAGGGGAGGCGAAGCATATTCCTGTGTATCCCAGGATAAATGGCAGCGTGAAGGCTGCGATGGCTCTCATCACGAGTTCTGCTATAGAGCTTATAAGAGGAATTGATCCCGATCCAAGTCCCTGGCTTCCTGTACGGAATATGAAGATCATTCCAAGTGGTATGAAGAACCATGAGACGGTTCTTACATACTGGACAGCCATATCGATGATGACCGGATCCGTTGTCTCTTTGTCCATGAAGATGAAGCTGAGAGGCCCCGCAGCATTGTATGCGATGAGGAATGTGATTACAGCCCCAGCAACCATGACCAGGAATGAGACCTTGAATCCGTTTCTTATCCTTTTCAGGTTTCCGGCTCCTAGATTCTGGCTTGCAAATGTGGATATTCCCATTCCTATTGCCGGGAAGAACTGAGTGACAAGGTTCTCAATCTTTCCTCCTACGGAATAGGCTGCGACAGTATCTGAGCCGAAGCTGTTGATGGCTGCCTGTACGATGATGACTCCGATTGCGCATACTGAGAACTGTATGGCACTTGGAATGCCTATCTTCGTGAGTCTTATGCAGAGCGGTATGTCCAGTTTCCAGTCAGCCTTTTCCAGATGGAACATAGGGAAGCGTTTTTTTATGTAAACAAGGGATGCAAGCGCGCTTATTCCCTGGGCAATGATTGTCGCAATTGCAACCCCGGCGCAGCCAAGAGGGATCACAATGACGAAGAAGAGGTCCAGGACGATATTAAGAACCGATGAGAGAAGAAGGAAATAGACAGGACTACGGCCATCTCCGACAGCGCGGAGAATTGAAGAGAAGAGATTGTAGAATATTGCGGTGCCGATACCTGCATAGATGATCACGATATAAGAGTTTGCATCTGCTATGATATTCTCCGGTGTATCTATCAGGCGGAGCAGTGGCAGGGAAAAAGCAGAGAAGAGCACTGCGATGATGACTGACCACAGTGCAGAGCACAGGATGCCCATTGCATATGCCGACCTCATCATCTTCATGTCCTTTGCTCCGAAACTCTGGCTTACAAGGACTGCAAATCCTGCAGTAAGCCCCTGTGCGAAACCTACGACCATGAAGCTGAAACCTGAAGTTGAACCAACAGCTGCAAGAGCCTCAACGCCCACAAAACGGCCGACTACAATCGTGTCCACCATGCTGTAGAGCTGCTGAAATACGTTCCCGAAAAAGAGCGGGATAGAGAAGGTCAGAAGGAGACGGAGGGCCGACCCCTTAGTCATGTCACATTCCATAGCAAGGTGCATGATACGAGAGCCATGGATTTTGTCAATTATATTTTTTGCTAATTAATGAAAAGACAACGCTATAAAAGCATTATCCGATTGACTTGTAATATATGATGTGTAAACTTATTATATAAGATGAGGAGTAGATATGACAAAAAGAGAAC
>CASEGX010000010.1 GCA_949287505.1 uncultured Spirochaetales bacterium
ACCTCAATAGTGAAGTCCACGTGGCCCGGAGTATCAATAATATTGATCTCGTGGCCCTTCCACTCTACGTTTGTAGCTGCGGAAGCGATTGTGATTCCTCTCTCCCTCTCGAGCTCCATAGAGTCCATCGTAGCGCCGACTCCATCCTTTCCGCGGACCTCATGAATTGCATGGATCTTGTTGCAGAAATAGAGGATGCGTTCGGAGAGAGTGGTCTTTCCCGAGTCGATATGAGCACTGATTCCGATATTCCTCATGCCCAGTAAGTCATGTGCCATATAATTAACCTCTCAGTAAAAAAATTCAAAATTAGCTCAGCGGCCGAAAGCCACCAGATTGGCATAATATTGATTTTCATCGTCTTGTGCAATATGCATGGAATCAGAAAGTATCTGCATTCCCTTGCAATAAAAGGAAAAGACACCCATTTTCTGCCACAGATGGCGACAAAACACGTTTCAGGTGTTAGTATTCTGCCATGGCAACTGTATTTGAAATGATCATCAACGGTGAAATACCGTCTACTCGTCTCTATGAAGATGAAAGCTGCATCGTGATACTGGACATAAACCCAGTATCGAAGGGCCACGCCCTTGTCATATCACGTGAATGCTATCCGACATTCACCGATGTACCGATGGAAACACTGTCACACATGATGGAAATCGCAAGAAAGATTGATGAGAAGCAGAGAGAAGCACTCAAGGCTGAAGGCACGAACATCATGATAAACAACAGCCCCGCATCCGGGCAGGAAGTGCCTCATCTTCATATCCATGTCATTCCACGCTTCGCAGGAGACGGCAAGACTCCTGTATTCAATAAGGAGAAATATGAAGACGGAGAAATGGCAAAATATGGAGAGATGCTGAGGATATGAAAGGCTTCCCACTCATTGCATTGCTTACTCTCGCCCTGTCTTCCTGCGCCATATATACCGTTGAAGATGGTTATGGCAGAATAAACATACCGGAGGTCACAGGACGGCCGGAGACAAGGTATGCCGCTATTCTTGAAGAGAACAAGAACAAATCCGCAGAAGCGATAGAATCGGCGAAGAAGGAAGCAGAGCACAGAGCGGCAATGAGAAGGGAGGCTGAGATCAATGAGTATCCAGAGGACCTTTCAACCCTGACATATCCACATATATATACTCCGTTAAGGACAAACAGCACGGCAGAGGATGGTATCAATACGATAAAGGTACTTATGATACCTCTTGGCTATGATGCAATGACCTCTTCCGATGCCAGACGGATACTCGAAGCAAACGCCGACGTATCACCGGATTTTGTAATTCTTACAGGTTCGCTTGAGAATCAGGTAACGGGTGCGGAAGAAGCCGGATGGGATGCCGTGACAATGAAGGGAGGAACGGTTCTCCACAGGCCTCTTCTCAAAGAAGCAGGAGAAGATGCCGCCACCTTCTTCATAACACCGACAAAGGATATTGAGATTGCTCCACTCTCATTTGCTACCAGCATGCCTTCAGATGATGAGGAAGCAAAGGCCTGGGCTGAATCCGTATCATCTGACGAAGCTGAATGTAACGAGATACAGCGGGTGGCAGAGAGTCTGGAAGACAGGGAGAGGATAATAGCCCTCTCATCTTCAATGCCTGCAGGAGATGACTGGATAGACTTCACACCGTTCAGATACAGAAGTTCAATGGATTTTCCTGTATCTTCATATCTCAATGAAAATGGCTGGCTTGATGCATACAGGGCAACGCATTTCAATGCGGAAACAGATGGCGGAATCACACGACGAGAGGGAGAGGTGTATGAGCGTCTCGACTTCATCTATACGCAATCTCTGATTCCTGTTTATGCGATAAGCTATCCGGTGAAAGGACTTACAGACAGAACGGGAACATTCGCACTCCTTGCCGAATTACTCATTCCATGATTACATTTAACCAAACAAACACAAGGAGTATTCAATGATTGAGATAACAAAAGCTAACTTCGATGAAGAAGTCAGAAAAGCCGAAGGACCTGTCCTTCTCGATTTCTGGGCATCCTGGTGCGGACCTTGCAAGATGCAGACAAGGATTCTTGAAAGCTCTGCAGAAGCTCTCAAGGGAGCAAAGATCTGCAAGTGCAATGTGGATGAGAATCCGGACCTCGCAGGAGATTTTGATGTGCAGTCCATTCCGACTCTCGTAGTTTTCAGGAATGGAGAGGTCGTGGACAGAGCAGTAGGAGTAAGAGATGAAGCTGCTCTGAAGAGAATGCTCGGCCTGTGAATATGAAGCGCTTCCTTCGGGAAGCGTTTTCATTCACGTATGCATGAGAACCGGTAATGAAGCATATCGGATCCACGGTAATGCTTCACAGCACTCTCCCTCTTTTCCATGCCGCAACGGACGGCGACATTCATCGAAGGAAGATTCGTATCCCGGATGATGGCTGAAACCTCATCAGCACCAAGAGTATCGTATGCATAGGAGATACAGCCTTTCACAGCTTCGGTAGCATATCCCTTATGCCATTCAGAGAAGAAAAGCATATACCCCGCTTCAAGGACATCTGAGTCCTTCCATCTCTGAACTGTAAGACCACACTGCCCCACCATCATACCATCGCAGTTGCGGATAATAGCATGGAGTCCGTATCCAGGATCCCTGTATCTCTCAAACTGACGTTCCAACCATGCCCTGACCTCCGCATCGCTGAAAGCACCGCCATATGCATACATTACCCTCTCGTCCTGTAAAAGAGAACGAAGGAGAGGGTAATCATCGTATTTGAATTTCCGTAGAAAAAGCCGGTCAGTTCTCAGCAGCATGGCATTAAAAGTGCCCCGTTTCCGGGGCATGGTTCAAAGCATGAGCTTATCAAGATCGATCTCTGCCATGATTGAAGGCATCGAGCAGCCCCAGGATTCAAGAACCTGAGGATGTGTCTCCCCGAATACTCCGACCTTCTCGCCTTTATAGATTATCTCTGCGGCACGGCCAGGAATGAATCTCGGGTCACCATCAGCTTCCTTCAGGGAATATTCCTTCCTCAGAAAGTACATCAATGTGTTTATATATGAGGCTGCATCGTTGTATCCGATGGCGGCATCGGAAGAGAAGAAACCGAGACTATCGATTGTTCTCGTACCACTGTTATCTGCATCATCCTTCACCGTTATCTTGCCGATTTCAAATATGCTGTGCGGGTAAACAGCATGACCTGAGACTGATTCACTTTCAAGAAGACAAGGAAGTACAGATGGCCTTATGACCTCATAGTTCTCACTCATAGGATTGGCAATGAAGACTGCATCATCTCCGGAGACATGCATGTTGTCTATGTATTCTCTCTTGGAGCCAAGATAGTTGTACATCATCTCCTGGAAACCGAGGCCGACAAGGATTCCCTTCACCTTTCTTGAGAATTCCTCAACAGGCGACAGACGTCCGATTGTGAAATCTGCAGGCATTACCGGCTCAAAAGATGCCAGTCCATGACCAATCATCACATCTTCCACGACATCGACACCATGGAGAAAATCATTGCGGTATTCAGGAACACGGACAGTAACGGTATCACCTTCGACAGAAGCCTTCACTCCCATTCTCTTGAGGGCAGCAACACACTCCTCTCCGGAAAGATCCTCTCCAAGCTTCTTATGAATGAGGTCGAGAGAAGCCGTCATAGGCTTCTGGAAATAATACGGGACGGTGATTTCCCTTCCGTAAGGTGTGTCTTTTGCAAAACGGGCCTTCACAGGAAGAATCTCAAAGCCCATATCCGCCATATCGCAGGAAAGGATCGAAACAGCAAGCAGCAGGTCATCAAGGATAGGACCCGATACCTCGATAAAGAAATCAGAATCCCCGACCTCTACAGCACCGATACGTGCACTGTTTATGACAGGTGGGAAAGAGAGCGTGTCACCATTGTCATCATAAAGATATGGGAAGCGTGGGAATGAAGAGACAATGTAGCCATAATCCCTTCCCTTAGGATGCTTTTCACATATTTCACGGAGTGAGAGCTCCTCAGTCATTCCGAGCGGTACGAACTTTGTCTTATCAGGATCCACCGCAGCATAGTGCACAGGATACTTGATAAGCTCTGAGCGGTAGATACCCATTGCTATCGTCTTTCTCTTCCTGCCGAAATTCGTGCAGAGCTTCTCCTGGCTCTGAATGAGATTCACAAGAAGGTCGTTATCAACAGTCTTTCCGCGGGCAGCGAAACCTATTGAATAATCACGTATGCCAATCACGCTCTCGTCATCGATGACGATGCGTCCGTCTGAAGGCTTCTCGGACTCAGCGCTTGAGAAGAAATCATACGATGGGATATTTCCTGTCTCATAGCACTTGAGAGCACGTGCAACACCTGCAGCAGACCAGAGATCCGGACGGTTTGTGTCATTGAGCTCGATCTTTATCACATGGTTTTCATTATCATGTCCGTCAAGCTCAGCCTTGGCGACAGGGAAGATATCAACAAGCTCATCATCGCTCATTCTCTTTCCGAGAAGCTCATAGAAAATGTTTTCAGGTACTTCAATCTTTGGCATTTAGTTTCCCCTCCTTGTCCTTACACTCTCAATGTCCGGAGTAAAGAGCTCTCTCAGATCGTTGAGACCAAGGTGCATGAGCGCCATCCTGTCGATTCCGAGACCCCAGGCAAGTACAGGTTCCTTTATTCCAAGCGGTTCTGTAACCTCAGGGCGGAAGATTCCGGATCCGCCAAGCTCAAACCAGCCAAGGACAGGATGCTTGATATGAACCTCAATCGATGGCTCCGTGAACGGGAAATAGCCAGGAACATACTTCACTTCCTCGGCTCCCGCAATTTCCTCTGCGAACATCTTAAGAAGGCCGAGAAGGTTCTTGAGATTGACATCCTTTCCGATGACAATACCCTCTGTCTGATAGAAATCAGCACCATGTGTGGCATCCACCTGATCATATCTGAAGCAGCGGACGACACCGAAATACTTTCCAGGAATATGTGCCTTTGTAAGCTGATGAGCCGAAAGGACAGTTCCCTGGCTTCTCAGGACCTGGCGACGCGTGAATTCGTGATCGAACTCATATCCCCATCCGCGGGAACCTGTTGTCCATCCATTTTCATGGGTGGCTGCTACCTGACTGAGCCAAGGTTCGTCTATCTTCTTCGCATGCACAGGATCCTTGACATAGTAGACATCGTGGATATCACGGGCAGAATGGAACTGCGGCATAAAGAGTGCATCGCCATTCCAGAACTCATTCTCTACAAGCGGTCCGTCAAATTCCTCGAAACCGAGAGAGATAAGCTTGTTCTTCACCCACTCAAGATACTCCGAATATGCATTTCTTCTTCCAGGAATGAGGCGTGAAACAGGAGCATTGATTCCATAAGGACGGAAGGTACCGTTCTTCCAGGCTCCGGACTGCAGCATCTGGGGCGTGAGGACACCGAACTCCTCTCCTGTTATGTTTGCTTTTATTACAGCTTCCTTTGTCTCTTCGCCAAGAGATGTAAGACGATAGACAATGACATCACGTTCCTGAATGCGGAACGGTGAGGAGGAAGCACCTCTCTTCTTTGCAAGAGGGGCTATAGCCTTCTTCTCATCAGCGGACAAATCGCTCTCATCAAGACTTCCGCTTTCTGCAGCTTTATCAAGGAGGGAGCGCTGGATCTTTATCTCTTCAGGAAGCTCTCCGGCAACCTCTGCTTTTCGCTCTTCATTCAGACGGAGCGCGCCTTTTGAAGAAAGAAGGCCGAAAGCAGAACCTACATCGCTCTTCTCAAGTCCAAGAGCCTCAGCAATCTCCGGCATAGTAAAGGCACCTTTCTCGCTCAGGAAAGCGTGGATACGCTCTGCAGGCAGTCCCTGTTCCTTCATTGTCCGTCCTGTATCTGTCAGCTCATAGATGGTCTTCTTTACTCTGGAGACCTCTTCAAGGCAGCCTTTTGCTGTAAGCCATGAGAATGACTGGTTGCACTGCCCTACCTTATATCCCAGACCGCTGATGATTTTCTCTTCGGTGATATCCTCTCCGGCATTCACATACCTCAGAAGCTTCACTTCCAGCGGGTGCAGGTTCTTAACATCGATACTCATAATCTCTCTGCTCCTTCGGAAATACAGAGTGATTATATTGATTATCAGAGGAAAATCAAAGGGAAAGAAGGCGATAGGCTGAATCTCTTATGTCCTCTTCACTGACAAGAACCATTTCCTCAAGGCTTCTCGGACAGGGAAGCGGTACAGGAAGGGCGGAAAGCACCTCGATACAGCCGGGTTTGTATGAAGATGAGGATGAGAGAATGGAGACAACGCTTTCAGCAATGCTTCCCTGAAGCGGTGTATCCTCTACAATCAGGGCCTTTCCGATTCTCCCGAACTCTTTCAGGATTGTCTTTTCATCAAGGGGATGGATGGTTGCAAGATCAAGCATCGTAATGGAATCAGAGATGGAGGAAAGCGCCTTTCTCGCCACTGCAAATGGCCGCGAATAGCCTATTACAAGCAATCTGTCACCGCTTCCATGGACAATGGCCTTCCCGATCGGGAGATACGTACAGCTGTCTCCAATATCTCCTTCATCATTATAAAGCGCCTTATGCTCGAAAAAGAGTACAGGATTACCATCCTTTGCGGCACTCTTGAGAAGGGCTTTGGCAGAGAAAGCATCAGAGGGAGCTACTACCTTGAGTCCCGGAATATTCAGAAACATTGATTCCAGGCACTGTGTATGCTGCGGTCCATGCCCTGTCATTCCCCCGATCGGAGCACGGACCACCATCGGACAGGAAAGCTGACCGCCAGACATGAAACGTGCTTTTGCCGCGTGATTTATAATCGCATCAGAGACAAGCGTGGAGAAGTCACCATACATGATCTCAACAACAGGATGCAGCGACAGCATCGCCGCACCTGCAGCCATGGATGTAAAGCCTTCCTCTGAAACAGGAGTCTCCAATACCTGATCTGGATACTGTCTGTAAAGATTTCCAGTCACCCCGAAGCAGCCACCGTAAACTCCTATATCCTCGCCCATCAGGAAGGCTTTGCTGTCATTGGAGAGAATCTCGTCAAGTGCCTCCCTTATTGCACTACGGTAAGTTCCACGATGCGTGCAGCCACTGCCCCCTGCACGGAAAGATGAAGGCACATATACAAGACTCTCCATCTCCGAGCAACTGACTCTCTCATCTTTGACACTAAGTGCCCTTTCAAGCGCATCGTCGACTTCCGCTCTGACCTCATTCCTGATTTCCGCCAGTTCCTCTGCACTGGAAATAGAAGAGAGCTGGAGAAAACTGGAAAACAGAGCAATCGGATCCTTCTCCTTCCATTCAGCCTCCTCTCCGCGTGTCCGGTAAAGGAGCTTGTCAGAGCGGCTATGCCCACAAAGGCGGTATGTCTCTGCCTCGATGAAATATGGCGTATGATCCCTGAGAATATGCTCACGGGCCTCCTTCACGGCCTCCTCGACAGCAAGTACATCATTGCCATCAATCCTGATAGAGGGAATCCTGAACCCCTCTGCCCTTCTGTATATACCATCTGCAGCTATCATCCTCTCAGCAGATGCAGACATTCCATAATGATTGTTCTCAAGGAGGAAAAGAAGCGGGAGGTGCCAGATCGATGACGCGTTCATCACCTCGTACAGTATACCACGCGAGGAAGCTCCGTCTCCGAAGATAGCAACGGAGATTGCATCCCTCCCCATCCTCTTCAGCGCAAGGGCAGCACCACCGGCAAGACCTATTCCCGAGCCGACAACAGCAGAGGACCCGAGATTGCAGGTTTCCGTATCCGTCATATGCATGGAACCACCGAGCCCTTTGCAAAGACCATGCCGTGAGCCAAGGACTTCGGAGAACATACGGAATAAATCTGAGCCTCTGGCTGCATTATAACCATGGCATCGATGTGTAGGGACAATCCAGTCATCTGGAGAAAGGGAGGCAGCAAGACCGGACGAGACAGCTTCCTGCCCTATTGAGAGATGATATGTACCATAAATGAGGCCTTCCGATGAAAGTCTTTCAAGTGCCTCTTCAAAATATCTTGAACGAAGCATCGAAGAGAAAAGAGAAAGATAATCCATCAAAGCCTCCGCCTCAGTTGATATACACACCCAGAATGCGTCCGATGAACATTCTGTGCCAGTCCTCCTGAGGATAAAGGCTCTTTATCTCATCGTCAATCAATGTGCTCCCATCCAGCACAGTACCGGCAATCTTCTGGCATGTCATGATGAGGTTCGCCTCCTCAAATGCCACTCCGCCATCGAGCTCGAAAGGCGTTATTCCCGCTTTCAAGGCCTTATCCGTATCACGCCCTGATACAGAGCCACAGAAATCCAGCACGCTCTTTTTTTCCGGAGGAAAGAAAGACAAGGTGAAAACACCGGAGCGTTCCATCACCTGCAGTGTATAGCGTTCTTTCCTCACAAAGACAAATGCCGCAGGATCATTCCATATATATCCAAGCGCTCCCCATCCTGCAGTCATCGTATTCCAGTCCGAGGCACCACCTGCAGTAAGAAGGAAATTATCATTACCTATTACCGTGAACGGATTGAGTTCAAGCTGATCAAAACCTATTTTCTGCATGCCTAGCACCTCCTTATAATGCAATTATAGCATGCACACATTGGGTGTGCACTTCTCAAAACATCCATTCGCAGATAAACTGATTCCATCTCAATAGAAATCTGGAGCTATAAATGACAGAAGCAAAACCGTCGCTACCGGCTGATCTCAGGCGCGTTCTAATCGACGAGGAGACAATACGCCATCGCGTGTCAGAACTTGCCGATGAAATCAACAAAGCTTACAAGGATATCAAGGAACCCCTGATTCTCGTTGGAGTACTGAAGGGGTCTTTTATATTCATGGCAGATCTCTCCAGGCGTCTTGAAATCCCGCATATCGTGGATTTCATCGCCATTTCCTCCTATGGAAACAAAGGAGACAAGAGAGGAGAAGTCAGGCTTTTGATGGATACAAGAGAGAATCTTGCAGGGCATCATGTGCTCATCGTCGAGGATATCCTTGACAGCGGTTCGACTCTCGCATATCTGACAAAAGCATTTGCGGCCAGAGGAACAGAATCTGTTTCCACTGCAGTCTTCCTGGACAAGCCTTCACGACATATCGTGCCTGTTGACATACGCTTCAGAGGCTTCGAGATTCCCGATGTCTGGGTAGTGGGATATGGTCTTGATTACAAAGAGCGCCACCGCACGCTCCCTTATATTGCAGAAATGATACCGGAGAACTGAGATGATCGATAAATTCTATGTCAGCTACAATACCGTTCACAAGCTAATAAAGAAACTTGCGAAGAAGATTGAGGAATCAGGATTCGATCCTGATGTGATAGTCGCTATCGGATCGGGTGGTTTCATACCTGCAAGAATCATCAAGACATTCATCAACCGTCCAATCTATGCAGTCGGAATATCCTACTATGGAATGGATCACAAGCACCGTGAGCATCCAACGAAAATCCAGTGGATTGATGAGGTCCAGTCACAACTGAGAGGAAAGAATGTCCTCTTGATCGATGAAGTTGATGACACACGTGCAACGCTGGGATACTGCGTGGGAGAACTTCTTTCATATGAGCCGAAGGAGATTGCGGTCCTCGTCCTTCACAACAAGCTCAAGAAGAAGGATGTAGAATTCCCTCCAGAGATTAAAAGATACTATCCTGCCCTCGAGATCGAGGACCTGTGGATAAAATATCCATGGGATGCCGATGATATCGATGAGCATGCAGAGAAAGAGAAAGAGATGTTCGCAGAACTGAAGAAAATGGGAAAGGAGGATTTACTAAATGGAATCATATAATGTTAATGCAGTAGTTGGAGTCCAGTGGGGCGACGAGGGAAAAGGCCGCATCGTGGATTACCTTGCATCCGATGCGGAGCTTGTCATCCGCTTTCAGGGTGGTGACAACGCCGGACATACTGTAATAAACGAGCACGGCAAATTCGGACTTCACATTCTCCCCAGCGGAATATTCAATCCTGACACAATGAATATCGTGGGGGCTGGCACTGTCGTAAATTTTGACAGGATGCATGAAGAGCTTGAGGATATAAGAAAAACAGCCGGCCTTGAAATTGACAATGTATTCATCGATGAAAGAGCGCATATCATAATGCCATACCACATGGCTCTGGATGGAGCTGAGGAAGGAAAGCGCAGCGATAAAGAGAAAATCGGAACGACCAAGCGTGGAATAGGCCCATGCTACTCCGACAAAGCTGCAAGAATGGGCATAAGAGCTGCAGATATCATGGATGAGGAAAGACTCAAGGAAAGGCTTTCTCTGATCCTCCCTAAGAAGAACAGGGATCTTGAATACTATGGCCTCGATACCGTCACTCTGGATGACATGCTTGCAAAATGTGCGCTCTGGAGAAAGGAGTTCGGTGACCATATCATCGATGCAGCACCAGTAATCAGGGATGCGGTAGAGAGCGGAAAGAAAATACTTCTCGAAGGCCAGCTTGGCATTATGAGGGACAACGACTGGGGAATCTATCCTTATACGACATCCTCCAATCCGACCGTCTCCGGAGGCTGCAATGGAGCTGGAATCCCACCCCGCTGCATTTCCAAGGTTGTGGGTGTTGCCAAGGCCTATTCAACCTCCGTCGGTGGTGGTCCGTACATGACTGAGCTTTTTGACAAGGACGGTGAGAAACTGAGGGACATCGGGCATGAATATGGTGTTACGACAGGCCGCCCAAGAAGATGCGGCTGGTTCGATGCAGTTGCTGCAGACTTCGCATGCTATATGAACGGAGTTACGGATATTGCCCTCACAAAGCTTGATGTGCTTGATACATTCGAGAAGATCAAAGTCTGTACAGGCTATATGATCGACGGCGAATATTACAGCCATCTTCCAGAAACAAGGCTACAGGAAAGAGCAAAGCCGATTTACGAGACATTCGATGGATGGATGACGGACACAACAGGCTGCCGCAGATGGGAAGAGCTCCCGGAGAATGCGAAGACATACATTCTCGCCCTCGAGAAGATGATGAACACGCATATTACATACATCTCTGTAGGCCCTGAGCGCGACCAGCTGATCATCCGCGAAAAATAATACATTCTTAACGCAGTCTTGATGATATCTCCAATTTAACGGGTTATCATCAGGACAGAATACAAAAGGCCTCCAATGGAAACAGGCCGTCATAGAAAAATGGCTGTTCAGGATAACACAGCTGCAAAACATCACAGAGCAGGACTCAGGTCCTGCTTTGTGGCATCTTTTGGGCCTGCAGTCATAATCGTGAGATAATTCATTACAGGCAGTAAAAATCCTTGAAACAACCTCTCCTTCGCAATAATATCGGGAATGGAGGAAAATATGAGAAATCTCATAAAAATCGCAATGGGGGGGATTGTTCTTTTAGCTCTTCTCTCCTCCTGCACGCAGTATGACTACTCTGATCTCTACTGGTGGCATGATCAGAGCCAGAATGAAGACGGAAATGAATCGCATACACACGAGTACGAAATCGCAGGATATGAGATATCAGGGAATACCCTGTATGCAATAAAGAGCTGCGAATGCGGAGATTCCAGTAAATCTGCAATAAGAAACGCAATCTTCATAGATACCGAAGAGGAAGCAGAGGCAACGGAAATACCGTCAGGTTCCTTTGTCGTCGTGACACCGGAAAGCGCACTTCCTGTATTGGATGCGGTCCCAGATGGAGTCACTGTCATATTCAGCAAAGACACATACGAAGACACCATCACCTTCCGCCAGAGCCGCACACGCTCAAAAGTCAAGGTGTTTGGCGACTTGAATGACATTCCGCTGAAGGACAACATTGTCAGCGCTGAGTTCTATCTCGGTTATGTAAATGCAGATTCTGCCCTGTATGACTATGGTATATGGGCATACAGAAGGATCAATGATGTTACTCTCTATGCAGAAGAAGGAGCCAGTTTCCCCGGAGGGGTTTCGATAGACATTGACAATGATTATGACAATATCAGGGAACGCCAATCACCCTCGGCTGAAAATTACACAAGCATTATCTATGTCGAGAACCTGACAATATGGAATTTCGATTTTGAAGGAAGCACGCTCAGGCTCAACATAGACCATCAGAATCTTGAGGACTATGGCATCCATGGTCTTACAGTGCGTGGCTGCAATTTCATAGGCACGGATACAACAATGACTACAAACAATGAAACAGGCTACGCTATAAACGCAGGAAGAATGAAGACTTCAGGCTGCCTTGAGGATGTCGTCATTGAGAACTGCAGTTTCAGCAAGTATTTCAAAGGCATGAATACCGGCACAATGAACAATCTCACGGTCAGGGATTCCATATTCACGGACATGGGATGGTCATCCATAGGCATTCAGGGACAGAACAACTCAGGAGAATTCCTGTTTTCAGGAAATGAATTCAATGGATTCGATGAATGTGCAATCGGACGTGCAAAGTTCACGGATGCTGATATCACAGTTGAGAACAACACATTCTCAGGAAGCAACCCAAGCTCAAGCAGCGGCAGAGTAATCCTATGGTTCGGGAATGGCGGCACTGAGCCTCTGACAAATGTGACAATCAGGCTCAGCAACAACACATATGATGGAATCCTTCTTACTGAAGAGGGAATCACTGACGAGTCCCAGGATATGTTCCAGGTCTTCGCACCATAATCAATCGCCAGCCGGCCTCAGGTTATCAACAAGGTACTGTTGCTAGAAAACCTGGAATTTTGCAACGGTACCTTTTTCTTTGCTATAATCTCAGCAGTATGGAATACGATCACAGCACATATATCAGTCCGCTTACATGGCGCTACGGTTCGGATGAAATGAAGCATATTTTCTCCGAGGAACATAAAAGAAAACTTTTAAGACGCGTCTGGATTGCCCTTGCAAGAGCTGAGTCGAAAGCAGGTCTTGTCAGTCAGGAGCAGGTTGAAGAGCTTGAGGCTCACAAGGATGACATCAACATTGACAGAGCAACCGAAATAGAGAACACAATACATCACGACCTGATGGCCGAGATACGTACATATGCAGAAGAATGCCCGAAGGCCGGCGGAATCATACATCTTGGAGCGACAAGCATGGATGCCCTGGACAATGCAGATGCCGTCAGGTTCAAGGAAGCCATGGCTCTTACTATCAGGAGACTTGATGATCTCATCAGGATGCTTTCCGATAAAGCTGAGGAATTCAAAGCCGTCCCCACTATGGCATTCACGCACATTCAGCCAGCGGAAATCACGACCATAGGATACAGGCTTGCCCAGACACTGCAGGATCTTCTTGATGACAGGGAGAATGCAGAATCAGTTCTCACAGCAATAAAAGGAAAGGGAATGAAAGGCGCTGTAGGTACTGCAGCAAGCTACTCCGTCCTGCTTAAAGGGACATCGGTGAGTGCCCAGGAACTTGAGAAGATGGTAATGGATGAGCTCGGCCTTGAAGCATTCGATGCCGCAACCCAGACATACACCAGAAAACAGGACCTGAGGATAATCGCAGTCCTCTCATCGCTCGCTGCAACACTTCACCGTTTCTCGCTGGATCTCAGAATCCTCCAGTCCCCTCCTATCGGAGAATTCTCCGAGCCATTCGGCAAGAAGCAGGTAGGTTCCTCTGCAATGCCTTTCAAGCGCAATCCGATAAACTCAGAGAAGATCTGTTCCCTTTCCCGCATTGTCGAAAGCCAGTATCAGACGGCATGGATGAACGCATCATCGTCAATCCTTGAACGTACACTGGATGACAGCGCGAACAGAAGGATTTTCATACCAGAGGCTTTCATCGCAACAGATGAGATGCTGCTTACCGAACTCAAGATCATAAGCGGAATGAATATCCACAGCACCGCCACAGACAGGCTGATGTCAGACTACGGTATCTTCGCCTCAACAGAGAGACTTCTGATGGAACTGGGAAGGCACGGTGCAGACAGGCAGGAAATGCACGAGGTCATAAGGGAAGAATCCCTCGCTTCCTGGGCCCTGGTACAGGAAGGAAAAGGGAATCCGCTGAAAAAGAGACTGAAAGAGAATGCGAGAATCCGTGAGTATCTCCCGGAGGAAGAAATCGATGCACTCCTCGATGCGCATGATTACACAGGAGATGCCGAGAAGAGGACGGAGATGGTAATAGAAAGAGCGAGAAAAACGCTCAGATGATCAGCAATCCGGCTCGGAATAAAAAGAAATAGAGAGTTGCTCTTATATATCTTACAGCCGTTGCCGGAATGACCTTTCTTCCATCCATCTTCAAAGCTCCGGCAAGTACGCATATAGTTGAGAACGGGAGAGGGAAAAGCCCTGCGATGATGACAAAAAGCGTACCGTACTTTCTGATATAAGCACCCCACTTCACCTCAGCCTTTGCTGTATACCGTTTAATGAACGGGATCTTGTGAAGCAGAAGCCCGATTGCATAGGAAGTGATGCCTCCAAGAGAAGAAGCCGTACCGATAACCGCTATGGCAACGAGAGGATTCATCGAAGCTACTATCGGGAAGACAAAGTCTGGAGAAAGCGGAAGGATCAGGGTATCCACGATATATACATACAGGAATATTCCTGTCAGTCCGAAATTCTCATTGAACCAGTCAATTGCAAGGGAATAATTCTCACCGCCAATGAATTTGAGGACGATGAAGAATCCCAGGAATATAAGGAGAATCGGGATTGTGCCTATCAGGGCGATCTTCTTCCAGTTCAGGTGCACATCTTTGTGCGTGTGCAAGTCCTTCTCCTTATTATCCTCTGCTCACAGTTTCTCTGCTTCACTTGTCATTTAACAGACTCCTTACCTCCCCCAGCACGGAATCGATATCCCCAGAGACAGAACCCCTGAAAAACATACCTCGGCCACCTCCACGAAGAGAATACGGAGAAAGTCCTGCCTTTAAGATCCTGAACTCTTCTTCTGTTCCATGAAACATGAAACGTCCGCCGTCGTCAATAATAAAGACCCTATTCTCACCCAGCGTGGAGAAAGCATCCTCAAAAGCGGTGACTGGAACGGATGTCCTGAAAACTGCCAATTCTTTTCCGTTCTCAGCTGCAAGTTCCAGGCACGCGACCTTCCTCTCTGCCTCTCTGAGCATTCTCCTGTTATCAGAATTCTCCCTAAGCAACCTTTCTATGGAAGATAATATCATTTCAGGCTCTGCGGAAAGAAGAGACGATGAGGCATTCACAATCCTCCTGTTCTCTCTTCTGTAATCAACAGAAAGAGAGGAGCACTTCCACATCGTGCGTACATGACCCCTTATCTTCTCCGAGCCATAATACTGAAGCTCTCCGATTTCTCCGGTCGAACGGAGATGCACACCTCCGCAGGCAACTGCATCAAGGCCTTCGATGAATACAACCTTGACATTCCCTTCCACCTTGATTGACCGTCTCATATTCAGTTTCTCGGCAGCCTCATGGCTCATCTCTTCCTGCCATATCCTGTGGTTTTCCCTGATTGCTGCATTGGCCTCATCTTCTGTGGCAAGAAGAACGCTCTCATCAATCTCTCCACTGTCTGTCTCAATAGTGAAGAATGCTTCTCCCTGATGGACAGCAACAGTTCCTATTCCATACCGCGAGAAGAGAAGGGAGGAGACAAGATGCTGAGCGCTGTGCTCTTTCATATAGAAAAGCCGGTGCTCCCAATCCAGGGAGAGCCTTGACTTCTCGCCCAGCACAGGTTTACCGCCTTCAATTACATGCACGATCTCTCCGTCACTGTCCTTCTGGGTGTCGATAATCTTAAAGCTGCCGAACCATCCCCGGTCACCAGGCTGCCCTCCTCCTTCCGGATAGAAGATGGTACGGTCAAGGATGATTCCCCTATCAGAGACAGCGATGACCTCAGCCTCTGTTTCCTTCAGGTATCCATTCCCGTAATAAAGCTTTTCAGTCATTTCTTATCCTCCCCGACCATTCTTGCAACAGGAAGTCTCCATTTGAAATGATAGCCCAGCATCCGGAGTACAGTCGTGAAAACCGCGGTTGAATACATCAGAATGTCACCATTGATGCCAAATGATATGAGAATGACGAAAAGCAGTCCTCCGAGAATCGAAGCAGAGGCATAGAAATCCGATGTAAGGACCATTGGAATCTCATGGCAGAAGACATCACGGAGCACGCCTCCTCCCACAGCACCGAAAACACCGCTTGTCATTACACCTATCGCCCCGAGACCAAGGGACTGCGCCTTCACGCAGCCGATTGCGGTGAAGACCCCAAGCCCTATTGCATCGAGGTACTGGATAAGTGCCCATCGTCCTACGGCCTTCGGGCTTAGGAGAAATACGAGAATGCCCATGGCTATACAGACGAGAACATAAGCATTGTCACAGAATACTGCAACAGGGAATATTCCCAATAATGCATCTCTAAGCATACCACCACCACAGCCTACGGTGATGGCAAAAACAATGACGCCAAGGAAATCAAGTCTGTTCCTTACGCCTTTGACAGCTCCTGTTATTGCGAAGATAGCTGTACCGAATATATCGAAAGCATAAACGATGCCACTGTCCATAGCCTGTAGCCTATACAAATAGGCAGTTTCCGTCCACTCTGCAAAGCTATAGTCAGGAAGGGATAGTTTGATTATATTCATGGCATGGGAAAGATAAAAAGCGCATGGGAACTGGCTCTCGAACGCACAGAGAGCATCCATATGGATAAGGATAAACTGAAATACAAGACGGATGTGGATACCGCACGCCGCCTTGCTGCAAAATACATCACGGACGAAGATCCTATTGATGAGAAGGCATTGAAGGAAGGACTGGCAAATCTCGACAAGAAAGCTGTGAAGGAAGCACTTATGATCACAGCAGGAGCCAACCTGTCATTGCCACAGACAGAAAACGATGACAGCACAAGACTTGAGAAGGCAAAGCATCTGATAGAGCTTGCAACGGATGGAAATCCGGAAGCCACAGCTCTGGCCGGAGAGCTTGAGGGATTTCTAAAGCAGTATCCTCTCCACAGGAAGGATCTTCTCGAGAAGATGAAGGCTCAGTACAAACCTATTCTCGATGAGAAATCGGAGAAGCTATCAAGGCAGTATGGAACGGAAGTCTCCCTTACCTTCGAAAGCGATAAGGAATTCATGGAAGCTGCAAGGAAGAACCTCGAGAAACTTGAAGGACAGTATCAGGCGACACTGGACAATGCGAAAGCCCAGCTCAGGGAGCTTGCGGGGCTTTAAGCTTCTCTCTGATTGCCGCAACCACGGCAGCATCTGCCGGAAGCCAAGCAACAACATCCAGTTCTGACAGATCAAGCCATCTTGCCTCACTATGTTCGGTGAGGGTAAGGTGGCCTTCCTTAACATGTGACAGATAACAGTCCATGACAAGGTAGAACTCGGGATACTGTTCTTCTACTGTGCAAAGGAAACACTCAACCTCGATTTCAGCTCCGAGCTCTTCACGGATTTCCCTTACCGCAGCCTCTTCGCCGCTCTCTCCTTTCTCCTGCTTTCCACCCGGAAATTCCCAGTATCCTTTAAAACTGCCGTGCCCTCGCCTTACAGCATAGATTTTCCCATCTTCATGGATTACAGCAGCGCTTACCCGTATTGATTTCATACTCCGATCCTAACAGTTTTTCCCGATGGAACAAAGACAGAAGTAAATATATACTACCTCACATGCAAAAGAGCAGGAATTATGATCTGGGAAAGGATGGACTCTGGTTTCTGGTATTGAGTCTGGCACTGCCTACCGCACTGGGGCAGGCTGTGAATGTCCTGTATGCCATTGTGGACAGAATGTACATCGGGCATATCGCAGGCTATGGGGATATCGCGCTTGCAGGTGTTGGCGTTGCTTCGCCGATTGCAACATTCCTATCCTCTTTTGCCACTCTCATCGGAATGGGAGGCGCTCCTATAATGGCCATGAGGGAAGGTCATGGCGATCATGAAATTGCAGAGAGGATACTCACAACAGGTTTCTACCTCCTCCTTGCTGTATCGGTAATCCTCACCCCGCTCTTCTTCATATTCAGAGACCCCATTCTCATGACATTCGGCGCCTCGGACGTGACACTGCCCTATGCCTCTTCATACCTTGGCTGGTATGTGCTCGGCACCCCGTTCGCACTGCTTTCCACAGGACTCAACAGCTTTGTGATCAATCAGGGGATGTCAAAGAAAGGCATGTTATCAGTCCTCGCCGGTGCGGTGATGAATATCATCCTCGACCCTGTCTTCATATTCCTTTTCGACATGGGCGTGCAGGGAGCGGCAATTGCAACCGTAATCTCACAGCTTGTATCCATGCTCATTGCAATAGCAGCACTGAAAGGGAAGAACACAGCGATAAAACTCCGCTTCAGCGGTTTCATGCCAAACCAGATCGGGAAAATAATAAAGTTCGGACTATCATCCTTCATCATCATATCAACAGACAGTCTTCTCCTTGTCGTTCTCAATGCGATGCTCCAGAAATACGGAGGCCCGGGATGGGGAGATATGCTGATTACATGTTCCACAATCGTCCAGAGCTACCATATTCTTGTGACATACCCTATGGGTGGAATGACTGCCGGATGTCAGGGCCTGGTGAGCTATAATTTCGGTGCAGGATATACAGAGAGGGTGAGAAAGAGCATCAACAACCTCCAGATTCTCATCACAGGCTACACAATCATAATGTTCATTTTCACGATTTTCGGATCAGAGCTCTTTGCCTCCCTCTTTTCCTCTGACAATGAGATTCTGGAACTGTCAGCGCATTACATGCTCATTTTCGAGAGCATGATCATACCGCTCTCATTCCAGTATGTTAATGTGGATATGATGACGGCTCTTGGTCAGATCAGGATATCATTGCCACTTTCCCTGACAAGGAAGATCACATTCTTCCTTTCTTCGCTCATACTGCCAATGATCTTCGGCGCATCCTCGGCATTCTTCTCTGAACCTATATCCGATCTTCTTGCCTGCGCTGTCGGAACCATAATCGTACGTCTGTCACTTACAAAGATCCTCGAGAGAAGAAAGAAGGAAGGCTTCCATATCTGACACAGTGTTTACAACGAAGTGTTCAGTGATTGCCGCAGTTTTCCGGAGAATCAGAGCCAGTGCTCGCTTTCGGGAATGTTTTCCTTGATGTAGATGTCTACAGGAGCAGAGAGATTCATACCGTTTTCTGCAGGGAGCGTGAAATGGTTATACATCGCCATCACGGCATCGTGCCCCTGTGCCCTCGGCCTCTGCCCGATGATTGCGAAGATATGGCCGGAAGAAAGATAGCGGCGATTTGATGCAGAGAGATCAAATCCGATTATCCTGGCCTTATCCAGCAGATTCATATTCTCAAGGACTCCGCATAGAATTGATGCCTGATCATTGACTATGAAGATTCCGAACGAAGAAGGTGAAGGAGAAAGGATTTTTCTCAGGGCGTTTTCCATCTCATCCGGTCCATCTATGCAGATATTGTCCACGGCGATATCCGGATGGAAGGCAGAGAATGCCGATGTGAAGGCTTCTGCCCTCATCTCTCCATTGAAAGCTCCGAGATGCGTTTGCAAGGCAATGACACGGGAAAGCGGCTCTGGAGAGAGACACATAAGGCGGGCTCCGGTACGACCTGCAGCCACAGGGTCCTGCGCAAAGGCCCAGCAAGGAGAAAGCCCGGGGAGTGAGGAATCTATGAAAGCATATGGGATATCAGGATGCTCCCTGACAATCTCCTTCATTCCCTCGGTGATGATCGGAGCGACTATATAAGCAGAGACATGGTGTGAAAAGAGAACGGCAGATGCAGATAGGAAACTTGCACTGTCATGTCTGTCAAAGAATGAATAGATGATGGTGGCATCCAGAGCCTCTATCTCCTTTCTGGCCTCCTCGATGCCATCCATTACCTGCTGCCAGTAACCATACTCTGTTTTCGGATCAGGAATCAGGACACCGAAAACAAGACGGCGGTTACGCTGGAGACGCCGGGCAAGCTGGTTTGGAACATAGCCATTCTCATCAGCAATACGCTTTATCTTCTCCTCGTTCTCCTTAGACACACGCCCTCTTCCATGAAGGACCCTGTCCACGGTTCCCGGGGATACTCCGGCCTTACCGGCAATCTCCTTGATTGTAATCATACTCAGTTCTGACCGTAATAAGCATTCTTCCCGTGCTTGCGGTAATAATGCTTATCCATAAGATACTGCGGAGCGCTCTGGATATCAGGATTGATCATCCTCGCAATCGCAGCCATCTTGGCACATTCTTCAAGGACAACGGCATTATGAACAGCTTCAGCAGCGCTCTTACCCCACGCAAATGGTCCATGATTGCGGCAAAGCACACCCGGAGTAGCCATAGGATTCCTGTCCTTGAATGCTTCTTCGATTATGACACCCGTATTCCTCTCATAAGCATCCTCAACCTCTTCCTTTGTCAGTGTGCGTGCAGCAGGAATCTCTCCATAGAAATAATCCGCATGCGTTGTGCCATAGCAAGGAAGAGAGAGTCCGGATTGGGCCCATGATGTTGCCCAGGTCGAATGAGTGTGCACAATACCCTTTATCTGAGGGAATTTCGAATAGAGGTAGACATGCGTAGGCGTGTCACTGGAAGGCCGCAGATGGCCTTCAACGACCTTGCCTTCAAGATCAACGACAACCATGTCATCGGCCTTCATCTTGTCATAATCAACACCGCTCGGCTTTATGACAACAAGCCCCGTTTCCTCATCGAATGCGGATACATTACCCCAAGTAAAGACTACAAGACCATACTCAGGGAGCTGTAGATTGGCCTTCAGCACCTCTTCTTTGAGTTTCTCGAGCATCAGAACACCTCCACTGCTTTTCTTTCAACTGCAAGACCCTTCTCATAAGACTGAAGGAATCTGTCATACCCTGCCGTATCTTCTCCGTCTGGCTCGGACACCTCCATCTCCGCGTTCTTGAATATCTCTGACAGATAATCAGAAAGTGATTTCCCGGATCCGATATACGAAGCAAGAAGAGCTGCGCCCCAGGCACCGCCTTCTCCGGCTGTAGACATGACGGCAGATTTAACACCAGTGACAGATGAAAGCATCTTGAGACCGGCATCGCTTGTCTTAAAAAATCCTCCATGCCCGATCAGAAGCTCGGCTTTGACGCCTTCCTCCTTCGAGAGGATATCGAGGCCGATACGCATCGAAGAGAGGGAGGAATAGAGAAGAGAACGCATGAAATTCGCAACCGTCAGCGGTTTCTCAGGATCGCGGATGACCATCGGCACACCTTTTTCCAGCCCGACGATATGCTCGCCAGAAATGAAATTATAGCTGATGATTCCACCGGCATCCTTCTCAGCATCAAACACAGAGCGGAGAAGCGTGTCATAAAGACGCCCCTTCTTCACATCAGCA
This sequence comes from uncultured Spirochaetales bacterium, assembly GCA_949287505.1. Lineage (GTDB taxonomy): Bacteria > Spirochaetota > Spirochaetia > Sphaerochaetales > Sphaerochaetaceae > Ornithospirochaeta. The sequence goes on from CASEGX010000010.1 coordinate 21,374, forward strand.
CCCATCATCTTCAGAACTTCAGCAAAGAGAGAAATCCATGAGTCATAGTCGCCTGTGCAGTTATTGCTATGAGCCATTGCTCCAGGATAGCCATCTGGTGTGGAGACTATGTCAATCACGCTATAAGCCTTTGAAAGCGGTTTATCAAGAATGATGGTCGCAAAAGCACTTGTACCTGCAGAAACATTACCTGTTCTCGGTTTTACGGTATTTGTTGCCGCCATACCAGTCTCAGCATCGCCCTCAGGAGCACAGAACGGGACACCAGGCTGGAGCACTCCGCTCTCATCGAGAAGAGCAGCACCTTCAGCTGTGAGAGTGCCACACATCTCACCGGCAAGTTTCACCTCCGGGAAAAGCGGACGGATATCAAGACCATAGGAAGAGAGGAAGGTCTCTGCAGCCTTGTCGGAGAATGTCTTCTTCTCGAAATCTATCGGGAACATACCGGATGCATCCCCGATTCCGATTGCCTTGACACCGGTGAGGAGGAAATGCACGTAAGATGCAAGTGTGAAGACATGCCGGACATCCTTCAAATAGCTCTTTCCATCCTTTATATCCTTAAGGATGTGGCTTATGGTCCAGCGCTGAGGAATAGGATAATCAAAGAGCTTTGTCAGCTCCTCTGATTCTGCAGCGGTTATCGTATTGCGCCATGTCCTGAATGGAGAGAGGAATGCAAAAGAGCTATCACACTCGATGCAGCCGTGCATCATTGCAGATATTCCCATTGCCTTCAGTCTCTCTATCTTTAGCCCATATTTTGATGCCACAGAGTGGGAAAGGTCTGAATAGACTCCCCTGAGACCTGCAAGTATGTCTTCCCTGCTATAGGTCCAGATTCCATTCTCAAACCTGTTCTCCCAGTCATAAGCTCCTGTTGCTATCGGTTTTGCACTCTGGTCAATCAGGACAGCCTTTATTCTTGTTGAACCGAATTCAATTCCAAGAACCGCCTCTCCGCATCTGATGCACTCTGCTTCTGTCATTGCAACCTCCTCAGAATGGACACTCGTCGCTGTAAAGCATCGACTTTGGCTGATTGAAGGCAATATCCTTCACGCCGAGATACGCGAAAACTGCATAGAGCGCTCTTCCGACATGGCCGAAAGCCACCGCACCATGGTGTGGATAGTGCTTTGCAATGAGCACATGGCGATAGAATCTGCCCATCTCATGGATTGCAAAGATTCCGATACCTCCGAACGAACGTGTCGCAACTGGAAGGATCTCACCTTCTGCAACATATGCCTGCAGCGATGTATCTGCATTGCTCTGGAGACGGAAGAAAGTAATCTCACCAGGAGCGATATCTCCTTCAAGTGTTCCTCTCGTGAAATCAGGCGTATCTCCGTTCTCAAGTATTCTGTTCTGGATAAGCTGATACTTAACAGCACCGCCTGAAAGCCTGCAGAACGGCGTATTGCCGCAGTGGAATCCCATGAAGGTATCCTGAAGCGTATAGTCGTATTTTCCTTTGATATCGCTTTCGAACATATCCTTAGGAACAGTGTTGTTTATATCCAGAAGTGTTACAGGAGCACCGGTTATGCATGTTCCGATGAACTCTGAAAGAGCTCCGTAGATATCGACTTCACAGGCTACAGGAATTCCGCGGGTCGCAAGGCGGCTGTTAACATAGCATGGCTCGAAACCGAACTCTTTCGGGAATGCCGGCCAGCACTTGTCAGCAAATACGACGTACTTTCTGGCTCCCCTGTGGTTCTCTGCCCAGTCAAGAAGAGTGAGTTCGAACTGTGCCATACGAGGGAGAAGATCTGGATATGCGTTTCCTGCTCCAAGCTCTTCTGCCATTTCCTTGACAACGCTCTCGATTCTCGGATCTCCGGCATGCTCACGGTACGATACGAGAAGATCAAGCTCGCTGTTCTCCTCAATCTCGACACCGATATCATAAAGCCCTTTTATAGGAGCATTGCATGCAAAGAAGTCCTGAGGACGAGGACCGAATGTGATGATCTTGAGTCCCTGGATTCCGATGATGGCTCTTGCGACAGGAACAAACTCTGCAATCATCTTCGCACAATCTGCAGCGTCCCCTACCGGATACTCTGGAATATATGCTGCAATCTTCCTCAGTCCGAGGTTGTATGAGCAGTTAAGCATACCGCAGTATGCATCGCCACGGCCGTTGATGAGATTGTCTCCATGCTCCTCTGCAGCTGCGACGTACATCACAGGCCCTTCAAAAGCCTTTGCGATGATTGTCTCTGGCGTCTCTGGTCCGAAATTGCCGAGGAAAACGACAAGCGCCGTGCATCCTGCTGCCTTGACTTCATCTGCAGCTTTCATCGCATCACGCTCATTCTCTGCGATTGTAGGAGCAAGGAATACCTCAATTCCAAGCTTTGCACACTCTTCTACGACTTTCTTGCTTCTTCCGTCTGATACGGAAATCGGGAAGCAGTCACGGCTGACTGCAATCATTCCAAGCTTCACTTCCGGTATATTGGAAAACATTGTTCCTCCTTACGCGTGTACGTACACACACTCAGTATGAACCAGATTGACATATAGTCAAGGAAAATCTCCGGAACATTGTGTTCTGTGCTACACTCACTGGCATGGATATGCTTGTTCGTCTTTACAATCTACCGCCGCTTCAGCGCGAGATCGGGAAAATGGAAGAAATGGGAATCTCCGTATTCAGAGCACTGCCACCGAATCGCTCCCTTGTCGTGAACTGGGTAAGGAAACACACCTCAGAGCTTGCGGCGAATGAGGCAGAATGCTGTTTCAGCTCCCCCTCTTCTACAGTTTTCATTGCAACAAGGAACGGAAAGATACTTGGCTATGCCTGCTACAACGCCACAGCCCCTGATTTCTTCGGTCCTATGGAGGTTGCGGAGGAAGAAAGGGGAAAGGGAATAGGCCGAGCTCTTCTCATAGCAGCACTTCATGCGCTCAGGGAAGAGGGATATGCATATGCAATCATCGGGGGCATCGGTCCCGCAGAATTCTACAGGAAGTGCGCAGATGCTGTGCTGATCGAAGGATCAGACCCAGGCATTTACAAATGGATGCTGGTGCAGGATGACGCGATTCATTGATCACACTGATACCACAGCTCGGCCTTGCCCAGCCGGGCCACGTCACCCTTTCTGAAACCGGACTCCTCATATCCTCCCTTTATGGAACCGTCGAGAAGACCGCAGCACAGGCGTATGTAGTCATGGATTATTTCCTTGCCGATAACGGGACCATCGTGACCTATCGCAAGATAATCGAACGAGGCCTCACGGTCCCAGATCTTCTGAAGCGTTCTGCAATACCTTTCGATGAGAACAGGACTGTTATCTGGCTGACGGGAAAGTATGATGCTCTTGTTCACTGTATCTCCGCTGAAGAGAATACGTGTCTTGCTGTCCAGGAAACAAAGACTGCCTTTTGTATGCCCAGGTGTCAGAATGCATTCAAGAACACGGTCCCCAAGGTCAATCATGATACCATCCGCAGCATCGATGTAGCTGAAACCGTTCTCAGGTTCCGGATCCGGGATGAGGCTTAAAAGGTCCTCAATGTGTCCAGGAAATCGTGAAGGACCACGGGTCTCTATGTACATCTTTCTGAATGCGTTATCCATTTCCATGCCGAATATGCGCTCCCCTTCATCAAGATGGTTCATGTACACAGGGCAATCACTGAACTCATACAGACCGCCTGCGTGATCCGGATGAGAATGTGTCAGAAGGACAATCAAGGGCTTTGAAGTAAGAGATGAGACAATGCTCCTTATATTCCCAAGCCCGCATCCAGTATCAATCATGGCAGCAAGCCTCTTCCCTTCCAAAAGAAAGGTATTCACCAAGGAGAATTCGCTTATGCACCATGTCTTCTCCGCGATACCTGTACTGCTCTGTCTCAGCATTTCACAACCTCACACCTTCCTAGGACACTCATCGAGTCTGGTTATATCTTTGACTCATTTTAAGCCATATTCCGATAATCTTCCTCATTTCTGTCGGTGACGCGCATCATTTTTCTTTTTATAATCAGGGCGAGGAAAATATGCGAAAAACAAAGATAATATGCACGCTCGGGCCTGCTGTAGACAATGACGAGATGGTCAAGGCCCTGATAAAAAACGGAATGGATGCCGCAAGGCTCAATTTCTCACATGGCACTCATGAAGAACACAAAGCAAGGATAGACAGAATACGCCGTGTTGCGCACAAGATGGGTGTCAATATTCCTCTCATTCTGGATACAAAGGGACCTGAGATCAGGACAAGAGAATTCAAGAACGGTTCAATAATACTGAAGGAAGGAACGGAATTCACGCTCTCCGCTGACAAGAACAGGGAGGGAGATGAGACGGGTGTATCCATCACATATCCATATCTTGCAGAGGATGTGGAGATAGGGACATCCGTGCTAATCGATGATGGACTCTGCTCGCTTACAGTCACAGCGATAAACGGTCCTGATGTCATCTGCAGGGTGAACAACACTTCCAAAATATCCAATCACAAATCAATAAACATCCCTGGCGTGGATATCGACCAGCCATTCATCTCCGAATCAGATAGAGCTGACCTCCTTTTCGGCATCGAGATGGATGTGGATTATGTATCCGCCTCATTTGTCCGCACCGCAGATGATGTGAAGAAGATGAGAAAGCTTCTCAACGTCAATGGCGGAGAGAAGATCAAGATAATCGCAAAGATCGAATGCAGAAGCGGTATCGACAATCTCGATGAGATCATCAAGGTCGCAGATGGAATCATGGTTGCCCGTGGTGATATGGGTGTCGAGATTCCATTCAAAGAGCTGCCAGTCATACAGAAGATGATGATCTCCAAGTGCACGGCTGCAGGAAAGATCGTCGTCACAGCAACACAGATGCTTGAATCAATGACTGAGCATTCAAGACCGACAAGAGCAGAGGTCTCGGATGTTGCCAATGCAATCTTCGATGGTACGACATGTACAATGCTCAGCGGAGAGACTGCTGCAGGAAAATATCCTATCGAAGCTGTAAGGACCATGTCGGATATAGCAGAATTCACCGAAAAGCAGATTGATTACCGTCACCGCTATTTCCAGAACCAGGCCGCAAATCCTTCCCTCGACATTCCTGGAACAATCTCAAGCGCCGCAGTGGAGGCTTCTTTCTCTCTCGGAGCCAAGGCAATCATCTGCATGACAGCAACAGGAAGAACGGGATGGCTCACATCATCATTCCGTCCGGAGTGCCCTATCATCGTCTGTGTCACGGATGAAAAGGCCGCCAGGCAGCTCAGGCTCGCATATGGCGTTACTCCGCTTCTTGCACCATTCACTGACGATATCGTGAAGATGAGAGACCAGTCCATCGAGCTGGCACTGAAATCAAAGGCAATAACCGAGGGTGAGCTTGCAGTCATAATCTCCGGATCCATTCCTGGATTCAGATATGCAGATTCCATGCAGATTGCAAAGTTGTGAATTTGATACAACAATAATAGAATCTGCCCTTTCTGGCATATGCCAGGAAGGGTATTCTTATCCCAAAGGAGAATAAAATGAAGGTCTACGACACTCCGTCATTCCCTGATAATGGAATCATCTATGAGGGAGACTATTATACAGATATCCCCTACCATCTCTACATCTCTGAAGAACAGGTTCCAGAAGGCCCTGTCTTCGATATCCGTGACTACGGTGCTGTTCCTGAAGCAGGCGTCCTTTCAACTGAAGCCATACAGAAAGCTCTCGACGATGCAGCAGGAAAAGGGGGCACCGTCCTTGTTCAGGGAGGAGCATACACAACAGGAACTCTCTCGATCCATTCAGACACAACCCTTTTCATCGCCTCCGGCTCATCCCTTAATGCCTCCAAGAATCTCAAAGCATTCTCAGATGCATTCATCAAGGCCGTGAATGAACGGAATGTGACAATATGCGGCGGAGGAAGAATCAATGCAAACGGAGAGTATTTCGTATACCTTCCCCATGAGCGTCCGCTTGTACAGCCGCTTGGATACACGAAGCTGCCACCTGTACTAAATGATCCGATGGGCTCTCCCTCTGACACAAGCCGCTTCAAATACAGGGAAAGAATAAGATATGCCGAGGATAAATGGAATGAAGGCAAGACGAATATCCCACGTCCGATGTACACCGTATGGATCAGAGGTTCTGAGAATGTAAGCATCCATAACATTATCATCCGCGATTCTCTTGACTGGAGCCTCTCAATAGATAAATCCGAACATATCTCCATTGAGGATATGATTATAGACAACAATAGGCACGTTGCTAACACCGATGGAATAGATATCATGTCATCAAAGCATGTCAAGGTCAGACATGTCTTTGTAAGCACAGCTGACGATGGTCTTTGCGTCAAAGCGCCGATGGTTCAGGGCCATGACAGTATCAATGTCGAGGCTTCTGATATGGAAATGGGAGGAGCTGAGGATATAGAGATCGAGGATGCAACAGTGATTTCTGTAATGAATGCATTCAAGATTGGTACAGAAACATATTTCGATATAAAGAACGTACGCTGCAGAAACTGCACATTCATGCTTCCAGATATCTTCCCAGGCGGTGTATCAGGAATTTCCATCGAATCCGCAGATGGCTCGAATATCTCAGACATACACCTTGAGAACATCACGATGAAGAATATCGCGGTTCCGGTTTTCATTTCCCTCTGCAAAAGAAACAAATTCGGATACCTCTCAGAAGAGGACAGGAAAGAAAAGGAAAAAGGCGGAAGCGTAAGGAACATCACGATTGAGAATGTGAAGGCTGAAGGCATGGAATCAACATGTATCATCACAGGCTTCAAGGATGAGGATGGATACGTCGGACGCATAGAGGATGTTAAGATCAGGAATCTTGAAGCAGTGTATCTCGACAACGAGGAACGCCTCGATGTCCTTCCACAGATAAGAGAGAACGTCAGAGACTACCCCGAATCCAATGCTCTCGGTGATATGCCATCCTACGGTTTCTATATCCGCCACACGAAGAATGTGTGTCTGGACAATGTGCAGATCAAACCGCGTTCCATGAACACCCGGCCGATGCTGGCAACAGATGATACAGAGGAGTGAAAAATGAGATTCAGGAATGGTTTCTGGCACCTAGATGAGGGTGTTACCCTTTATTCTGAGAAAAACTATTTTGAAAGCGAGGAGAGTGACGGGAAACTGTCACTCTTTTCATCAGCCTACCCTATCAGCTGTCGCAATGACACACTTAACAACCCTGTCATCACGACAGAAATATCTGCAGTATGCCGCAACGTGCTGCGCGTCGACATCTACCATCATAAAGGTTCTGTAAAGGCAAAGCCATTTCCTGCCATTTCCAGTACCGCTCCAGATGAAGAAGGAAAGGACTACATCGTCTCGGGAGACCTCCGCGCAGAGCTGAAGGATGGAGAGCTATGCTTTTCATACAAGGGCAAAGAGCTTACCAGACGCTTTTCCAGGCTTTCCGGCTGTATGACCACACCATGAGGCAGATACATGGCGGAATACCTCACTACGGACATCGGGGAAACATACTACGGACTCGGGGAAAGATTCACAGCCTTCGTGAAAAACGGGCAGAAGGTGGATATGTGGAATCTCGACAGCGGCTGCTCAAGCGAGATGTCTCATAAGAATGTCCCGTTCTTTGTCTCTTCAAAGAATTATGGAGTTCTTGTACTCAGCTACGGGAAGGTTTCGTTTGAGATGGGAAGCGAGGTTGCAGAATGCGCACAGTTCTCTGTTCCCGGTGAGCATATCGCATACTGTGTAATCGGAGGAGAAAATCTCAAGGATGTCGTCTCTGCATACACAGGAATCACAGGGCGTCCGGCAATGCCTCCTGCATGGTCATTCGGACTCTGGCTCTCGACTTCTTTTGCAACCGACTACAGCGAAGAGACTGTGATGTCTTTCATCGACAAGATGAAGGCGTACGACATACCGCTCTCTGTCTTCCATTTCGATTGTTTCTGGATGAAGGAATTCCAGTGGACTGATTTCATATGGGACAAAAGAATGTTTCCGAATCCGGAAGGATTATTATAAAAATTACATAATCGCGGCTTAAAGGTCAGCGTATGGATAAATCCTTACATTGCACAGAAATCACGGTTATTTGACGAAGGAATGGAACATGGATATTTCCTGAAGAGAAAGGATGGCAGTGTCTGGCAGTGTGATGTCTGGCAGGCAGGAATGGCTATTGTTGATTTCACGAATCCTGAAGCTGTGAGGTGGTATCAAGGGTACCTCGGGAAGCTTATGGACATGGGCGTAGATTGCTTCAAGACAGACTTCGGAGAGAACATCCCGACAGATGACGTGGTTTGGTATGACGATTCGGATCCTGCATTGATGCATAACAGATACACATACCTATACAACCAGACTGTATTTGAACTCGAGAGGGAAAAGAAAGGAGATGAAGCAATTGTCTTCACACGTTCTGGGACAATCGGAAGCCAGTCCTTCCCTGTACACTGGGCTGGAGATAATGTAGCTTCATACATCTCGATGGCAGAAACACTCAGAGGTGGCCTGTCGCTTGCTTTCTCCGGCTTTGGTTTCTGGAGCCATGACATAGGTGGGTTCGAAGACAACACGACCCCGGATCTCTTCAAGCGATGGATAGCTTTCGGCCTCCTCTCATCCCATTCAAGACTTCATGGAAGCTCTTCTTACAGAGTTCCATGGGCATTCGATGAGGAAGCCTGCCGTGTCACATCCTTCTTCACACACCTGAAGGAAAGCCTGCTGCCATATCTGCTGCATTATGGAGAAGAGGCTCACAGGACAGGAATACCTATACTCCGCTCAATGGTACTGGAATTCGGCACAGATGACGAGACCATCAAATATCTGGATCTGCAGTATATGCTGGGACCATCACTTCTGGTCGCTCCGGTATTCAACAAGGAAGGAGAAGGACGCTGTTATCTTCCTGCAGGGAGATGGGTCTCACTTCTTGACGGAAGCTCGGAAAATGGCAGCACATGGATAAAAAGGAAATATGACTATTTCTCACTGCCTCTGTATGTACGAGAGAATTCAATCATCCCGATGGAGAAAGACGGGGAAAAGGTTCTGCTTGCCTGCAATGTATCGGATGCTGTCCTTGAGGGAATTGCTTCAATTCACGGAAAGGATATAAAGGTCTTCGACAACGCGTACAGAAAACTCATCCTGATAACCTCAGAAGGAGAAAGCAGCAAGAAAGAAACCATCACACTCTGAGATGTTTTCTATACTGTAATCTGCATGTGAATTCAAACGGCTCCGGATCAAACAACAATCCGGAGTCTGTAATGCACAACCCCTCTGATACAAAAGAATCAAATGATAAAACAAAGCCTCGCAATTACATATGCATAAAAAGAAGGCAAACCGCTTACCGTGTATAGCAGTGCCATATAATTGATTTTGGCTGATCCTGATATACATTCCGGATTATCTTATGTGGTTCAGGAATTGGGCAGTCCAGATGGAACGTATACCAACGAAAATGGCAACATCGTAATAGAATACTATAACTATCGTGTGGATGGATTATCTTGGGATAGAGGTGATTTCTACATAGAATTTGATAAAGATTACAAAGTTGTTGTATATGGGGCAAAAAAAGTGAGAACAGTAAATATTCCGATATCTTATAATCTTACATCTTTGATATAAGCCGGACCTATACCCGGCTTCTCAAAGACTTTCATTCCATTATCCATTCATCTGGAATCATTTCAGTCTATCTATCTACAGTTCTTTTATTTATCCATTTATCAATCAGCTGTTATTTTCAGGCAACCGATGGGTAGTCAAGGAATAAATCATACAGGACGCAAATTTCTTCCGCATCGGATAACTCCGGTGCGGTTTTTCTTGACTCTCAGGCTCATCATTATGATAATTGAGATAGAAAGAGGCACTGCCGATGAACGGTAGCCTCATCCGATTAAGAACGACATAAGCCGCCCACCGGTCAAAGCAGGGCGGCTTATCTTATGACTGCTATTACCAAACCTATGATTGCGATGACAACCATAAGCAATTCATAATCACTCACCAGACATCACCTCCTTCATCAGCGTAAGACGCGAATCGGGAAGCAACGCCTCCCGATATCCATTGCTGTATTCCCGAGAGGCTACCGTCCACCATTACATGGCAGTACCGATTGAATAATATTTCATCAACAAAGCACTGTCAAACTTGCTTTCAGGCTGATACTGATATACATCCGGATTTTCTTAGGAGGGGTCAAGTGAAACGCTTTTTGTTAATGATTGCAATATTAAGTACAATCACCCCATTATTTGCAGCTAATGACATATCAAAATTATCATCCGAAGCACAATTAGAATATCTCCCTAATGCATTATCTATACAGACGACAGATTCAATGCAGTCTATAGGCTCAGGATTTGGAAATGTATATAATTCTGGACTTATAACATCCTTGTCAGCAACTAACAGCTCAATATCCACAGAATGGTATCCATATTTAGGAGCATCAGAAATAGATAGAAAAACATTTTATCAACTTACTGAACAAACAGATCTGTACAACGATTATGTAAATGGAATGAAAAAACAAAATACCATGAATGCATGTGGATGGGCTTTGTTTGTAGCGACAGCTATAGGTGGTACAGCATTAACAAAATATGGAATATACGATGATTATAATACGTTGTTTGCATATTCTGGATTAGGATTACTGATTATAGGAGGACTTGCCTCATTGCCTTTGGTAAGTTGGCAGTATAATGATAATGTTTCAATATCATTTGCAGTCGGATTATCAGATATATATAACAACAAATTATATGAATCACTTAAATAAGTATCAGCCTGGCTTATACCCGACCTCTCAGTGACTCACCTTCCATTATCCATTCATCTGGAATCATTTCAGTAATCTATCTATAGTTCTTTTATCTATCAGCTGTTATTTTTCAGGCAACCGATGGGTAGTCAATGAATGAATCATACAGGACGCAAATTCCTTACGCAGCAGGTAACTCAGGTGCGGTTTTTATTGCCTAAACGTTTCTTGATTACGATAATTTTTAACAGAAGCTGTACTGCCGACAGATGGCAAGCTTTCCAAGGCCAGGAGCTAAAACCGTTCGTTTATAGCCGTACCAAGTGGATTTCAAGTGAGGCTTATGAACATTGTCAAACAACATTATTCTTGTTGGTATCTGACCTGTATCAGACTATGCTTTCACAGATTTCACTAATGAAGCGACGATAAAAATCACCATATGCACCACCACGATGCTTGCACCTGTCGGAAGAGAGAATGCATATGAAAGGAGAAAACCTGCAAGGAATGCAATCAAAGCCTCTGCAGCCGCAACTACGGATACCTTCAGATATGTCTTCTCAATCTTCATGGCAACTGCCGCAGGAAAAATGATCAGGCTGGAAATCAGAAGAGAGCCAAGAATTCTCATTCCGACTACAATCACAAGCGCAGTAAGCAGAGACAGTAAAGCTGTATAACGCCTCGTGTTTATTCCTGTTGCTCTTGCAAAGGAAGAGTCAAATGTCGTGGCATAGATCTGATGATAGAAAATCACATAGGAAAAAAGTGTGGCTATTGAGATTACGGCAGCAATCACTCCATCGGTTTTTGAAACAGAAAGAATGGAGCCGAAAAGAAATGCATTCAGGTCAGTATTCACTCCCGCAATCGAGACTGCAATGACACCGAGTGCAAGTGCAGAAGAAGATATAAGTGCAATCGCACTGTCGCCACCGCGCTTACCTTCTGAAATACGAAGCAATACAAAAGCAGCTATCACTACAACAGGGATCGTGACCACCATCGGTTGCAGGGAAAGAAGGGCCGAAAGTCCCAATGCGCCGAACCCTACATGAGACAGTCCGTCTCCGATCATCGAAAAGCGTCTGAGCACAAGACTCACACCCAATAAGGAAGCCGCTATTGAGACACAAAGACCTACAAGCAATGCCCTCACAAGAAATGGATAGGAAAGAATCTCACTTATCATGCCCTGCCTCCTTCATGAAAGTCTTACCTGCATCGGAGTGAAAATACTTCTCCTTAGGGCCGAAGAAATAACCGTTATGGGAGAAGTGGAGTATTGTGCGTGCATCATGCAGAACCGGATGAATGTCATGGGTAACCATCATTATCGTGATTCCCGAAGCATTCAGATTACGCAGAATTCCGTACAGCTCACTTGTAGTCTTCACATCAAGATTGGCAACAGGCTCATCAAGGAATATGAGCTTCTCAGTCGCCATGAGCGCTCTGGCAAGCAACACCCTCTGCTGCTGTCCACCGGAGAGTTCCTGGAAAGAAACTGAAGCGTAGCCAGACATGCCCATTCTCTCAAGCTCCTCTGAAGCTCTCTTTTTTTCCGCTTTTGTATAGAACAAGGCCCTGTGTCTGTTGAGGCAGCCGGAAAGAACAACCTCCATCACAGAGGAGGGGAAATCACGCTGTATGCCGGAAACCTGCGGGAAATACCCTATTTCAGTCCTTTTCAGGCCACCGCAGTATTCAATTCTTCCTTTCAGGGGCTCAACCAGGCCAAGAACGGTTTTCACGAAGGTGCTTTTCCCAGAGCCATTCTCACCGACGATGCAGAGATAGTCTCCATCACTGACAGAGAATGAGAGTCCGGAGATAATTCCCTGCCCCTCATAACCAAGTGTCAGATCCTCTCCATGTATCAGTATCAATTCAAAGCCTCCTGCAGCACACTGATGTTCTCACCCATCAGATCAACATAATCCTTGCCGCTCAGATAATCAGCAGCACTGACATTGTGAAGTGTATTGAAAACCCTCACCCCGCATCCCGCCTCTTCTGCAATGACACGGGCTATCATCGGAGAGGACATCTCTATTGTCAGAATACACGGGACTTCAAGTTCTCTTGCCTTATCGATAAGGAATGCCACCGTACGGGCACTGGGCTCACTTTCCTCTGCACAGCCGGGGAATGCCGCATAATATTCCAGCCCGTATTCGCGGACAAAATACAGAAGAGGAAAACGTGAGGCGAAAATAAGGATATTTCTCTCAGCACTCTCAACAATGCTTCTGAACTGCCTGTCCAGTTCTTCTATCCTGGAAATATACTCTTCTGCATTTTTCTCATAAGAAGCTGCGTTCTCTGCATCAAGGGAGGAAAGGAGACGGGAAAGATTCTCAATGATCCTGATCTCATTCAGAGGGCTCGTCCATACATGCTCATCGACTTCATGAACACTGTGATCATGCTCCTCTTCCTCCTCCATGCCTTCCCTGTGCTCCTCATATAGAAGCTCCACCTGGTCGGTAAGCGCAAATGATGATGGCGGATTATCCAGGGATGATAAAATAGTCCGCACCCACTCATCCGAAGGACCGCCTGTGTAGATGACAAGATCGCTTTCCGCAATTCTCACCATATCACGCGGAGTCGGATCATAGCTGTGGCTCTCCGTCCCTGGAGGAAGAAGCATCACAAGGTTGTCATCATTCCCGAGAACAGCACGTGCAGCATCAAACGACGGGAAATCTGCGGCAACAACGGAGAATGCATCATCTGTCTCAATCTGAGTCCTTGCACAGGAAGTGATGACAAGCAATATGACAACAGCAAGAATAAGGGCCCTTCTCATTTCCGGCAATCCCTGCAAAGCCCTTCAAAAACAGTACTCTCAAGCGCTACAAATCCGGATGCAGCCTCAACAAGCTTCTCGATATCATGAGTGGTCTTTGCATCCAGGTGCTCCGTGCGTCCGCATTCCCGGCATCTGATGTGCATATGTCCATGGCATTCTGCTCCCTGGTACTGATAAATGCTCTTACGCCCTTCCGTACCGTTCTTTCTCACAACACCCTCATCCGCAAGATGGGAAATCAGCCTATAGACCGTAGAACGCGGCACATCAGGAAGCGCAGATGCCACATCATCAGGAGTGAAGCCCCTCTCCTGATGGTGTTCGAAAAAGGATGTGACAGCACTTTTCTGCTTTGTGTTGTAGCTCATGGAAACTGAGAATAATTCTCAGATTAAATAGCGTCAAGGACTTTTCTGGCTTTTTCCACCTCGTTTGTTATAAGACCCTCAATTCCCCAGTCATGACAGCGCCTCATCTCACTCTCATCATTGACTGTCCATACATTGATCCTCACGCCACTCTCATGAAGCTCACCGACACTCTCGTCATCAAGCAGTTTGAATGATGGATGATAGCATTCCAGGCCTGCGCTTCTTATCTCACGTCCTATCCCACGGAGTTTCATGCCATCAAAAAGCAGACCGACGGGGAAGGATGGAGCTATCTGCCGGATCCGGAAGATGGAAAGCCAGTTGAATGATGAGAAGACAATCCTATCCTCAACGCCTGCCTTTCGCACAAGATCAATGGCCTTCTCTTCGATGCCTGGATAGCATACAGGTACTGTCTTAAGCTCGATGTTCGTGTAAAGCCTTGTGCCTTTGATCATCTCAAGATACTCCTCAAGCGACGGGACAGGCGTGAAGCCAAAAGCATCATTCTTTGTCTTTCCTGCGCTTATCTTCTCAAGTTCTGACCGTGTGTAATCAAAGACAAAGCCATCCACGCCGGCTGTACGCATAAGGCTTTCATCATGAATGATCATCACCTCTCCGTCTTTAGAAAGATGTATGTCGAGTTCGATGGCTGCTGCACCATGCTCCACAGCCTTCCGAAAGCTGAGCATTGTATTTTCAGGGTATGCTCCGCTGTAACCCCTGTGTGCGATAATATCCATATATAATAAATCATGTGCATATGAAGAAAATTTGACAACTTCCCCATCCCTTGCGATATTCAATTTATGAATAATGGCTTTTTCTCAGGCCGTAATGGCTCTGATGCACTATCCGTATTTCTTACTGCCTTGGCCCTTGTAACCGCTACAGCTGCTTCCGTGATAACAACAGAGACAGCAAGAATCATAGTCTCGCTTGCAGCTGCCGTGCTGATTGCTCTTGCTGCATGGAGAATGCTGAGCAGGAATATTGCAAAACGCAGGGTCGAGAACGAGAGATTCCTTTCATTCTTCCGCTCTTTCAGCAAGGACCCGCAGAAAGCTGAGGAGAAAAAGCGGAAGAAAGAAGAGAGAAAGACCCATGCATATTTCAAATGCCCGGAATGCAAGAAGGAACTCAGAGTCCCCAGAGGCAAGGGAAAGATCAGAATAACATGCCCGCACTGCGGACACCAGTTCATAAAGAAGACCTGATATGTTCGGTTATGTCCTTGCGAATGCCTCGTCGCTGTCAAAAGAGGAAAAGGAAATCTACAAAGCTCATTACTGCGGACTGTGCCACGTCCTGAGAGAACGTTATGGGCAGAAAGCCATAATGGCGCTCTCCTATGACATGGTCTTTCTTGAGATGGTACTCTCTGATCTCACGGATGCCACAGAGACAAAAGGGGCCGAAAGATGCGTTCCGCACCCTGTGAAGGAACATGCGTATACCATCACGCCTTGCACAGAGTATGCCGCCGATATGCAGATGCTTCTGGGATACTACTCACTTCTGGATAAGGTCAGGGATGAGGGAAAAGGAAAGAGCGAGGAGAAGAAAATGCGCTCTCTCCTCCCGGACCTTGAGAAGAAGTATCCGCGTATTGCTGAAAGCATAAGAAACGGGCTTGCCCTCATCGGAGAGAACGAAGACATAAACTCCAAGGATGCGGAGGGGATGTCGCTTCTTTTCGGCAAAATACTGGGAGAGGTCTTCGTATATGATGAGAGTTCGTTCTTCTCGGATGACCTAAGAGGACTTGGCTGTGGTCTCGGCCGTTTCATCTATCTTCTCGATGCCTGGTGCGACAGGAAAAAGGATGAGAAGGAAGGCGCGTACAACCCCCTGGAAAAAGGGATAACAGAAGACCAGATGCGCCAGTTGCTCCTGGACGCAGCAGCAGCCGCCTCCGATGCTTTTGAGCGCCTGCCACTTGATCAGCATGTTTTCATTCTGAGAAATATCCTATACAGTGGAATCTGGTCAAAATTCAAGGAAGAGAAAAAGTGAACGATCCATACAGCGTCCTTGGTCTGAAGCCGGACGCCTCCGATGAAGAGGTCAAGAAGGCTTACAAGACCCTGGCTAAGAAATACCATCCTGATGTTGCTGGAAACAGCCCCGAAGCTGCACGGAAGATGCAGGAAATCAATGCAGCCTATGACCAGATCATCAACCATAAGGACAGCTTCTCAGGCCAGGCACAGGGTTATGGGTACGGCTACAATGGCTACCGCTCAAGCGGAGATGAGGAACCGATTGAGCTCAGGGCTGCTGTCGCATATATAAATGCAAGACGCTTTATGGAAGCACTTAATGCCCTCCGTTCGGTTCCCGAGGCGAAAAGATCCGGCAGATGGTACTATCTTGCAGCATATGCAGAGGCACATACAGGAGACACCGTAAGCGCCATGCGTGATATAGAAACCGCTATAAGAAAAGAGCCGGGGAATGCGACATACCACGCATTCAGAGACCGGCTTACAGGAAGGAGGACAGCGTACGAGGACTACTCAAGATCTTTCGGAGGAATCAGTACAGGATTCTTCCCATGCTGTTTCCCGTTCTTCCCCTGCTGCTGTATTATCTGACGAGTTCTGTAATCTGCCTTATCGCACCACCTGTTATTCTTGTCAGAAGCTCTGGAAGATCAGAAAGCGAGACAGGCACAGCGTCACAAAGGACATCCGCATAGACATCGAGGATACCGGCAACAAGGAAATCGAGCGTCCCCACCAGTTCTGCACGCTTCACTGTATCGGTCGCAAGATGCTGGAATGCTGTTGTTTTCATCAGATACTTGTCGATGATATCAAACCGGTGCTCCATCACGTTCTTTCTGAACTCCTCTACAGAAAGAAGCAGACGATAATATTCACTATCCTTTTCCAGCATTGCTGAAAGCGCTTCAAAAAGCATTCTCGGATTGGCCAGTACGACATCGGGAGAAAGGCCTGTGAAGGCCTCTTTCAGATCTGTTATGGCAATCTCCTTTATAGATGACAGGACTTCTTCCGTGTCACGGAAATGGGCATAGAATGTTCCTCTGTTGATATCTGCAGTCCTGACAATATCCGTTATCGTGATCTTCTCAAATGGCTTGGAACGCATCAAAGTGATAAGCGCTTCGCGAATGAGGCGCTTGGAACGCAGTGAGCTCCGGTATTCAGCCTTCGTTCGTCTCTTCTCTTCCATTCTTGCCTCCCCTTTATTTTAGTTTAGTATGGATTGTTACAGAATGAAAGAAAATTGTTCATATGTGAAAAAGAGACTTTAAAGTCTTATCAGCTTCCTATCGTATCAAGCACATATTCAATTCCTGCACTGAGCCCGTCTTCATCGACCCTGGGCGCTACCCAGTCGGCAACAGCTTTCAGATCATCCGATGCATTCCCCATGGCAATGCCGAGGCCTGCATGCTCAATCATCTCCACGTCGTTTGAACCATCGCCGAATGCGGCTGTGCTGGAAAGAGAATCCCCGAAATATCTGACAATGCAGTCAATGCCAGTGGCTTTCGTGACACCTGCCATCATGATCTCTCCCATCATATAGGAAGGAAGGCCAACGGTATTATTCACGACGGAGAACATTGGTCCGAGCTCATTTCTGACATCCTCAAGCTCTGCGTGCTTTGCAAGGTACAGAAGCTTGATTATCTCAGCATCCTCTGGAATGCTTTCCGAAATGATAATCGAGGCAAGAGCAACTTCACTGCCTGTATATTTTCTGAGAGCCTTTTTCCAGTATTCAAACGCCTCTGGGCTCACATAAGTGCCATTTTCTGTCTGAGCGAATATGTAGAGGCCTTTTTTCCTGCAATAGGAAAGCAGGACATCCTTCTCCTCCGGCGTCATGGCACATCGGAATATCGTCTTTTCTCCTGCAACCACATGGGCACCGGCGGAGAAGACACCGCCGTCAAAACCGATAGAGAGAATGGCATCCTGTACCTCGGCAATGCTGCGTCCCGTAGCAAGAAAGGCCCGGTGGCCTTTTTCACGGATTTTCCTGATAGCCTTCACGGCACTCTCCGGCACAGGACAGCCAAAGGGAAGAATCGTTCCGTCGACGTCAAAGAAGAAGTCGATCACTTCTCCTCTCCGACAAACTGGAAACCTGCAGCCGAGAGCTTGTCCTTTATTTCCTTGATATGCTCGAAATTCCTGGTTTCCATGGAAACACGGAGCGTGCAGTTGTTCAGATACTTCTCATTTCCTGTCTTGTCATGGTGTACACCTACAACATTTGCCCCGGATGCGGCAATGATTGATGAAACCTCGACAAGCTGTCCCGGCTTATCCATCAGTTCCACAGTGATGTCAGCAAGACGGCCCTCCTTTATAAGAGCCCTGTTTATGACACGGGAAAGAATCGTAACATCGATGTTTCCTCCCGATACAAGGCACACGGTCTTACCATTAAGAGGGACTTTATGGAAAAGCGCAGCAGCTACAGCAACAGCCCCGGCACCTTCCGAGACAAGCTTCTGCTTTTCCATAAGATCAAGAATGGCAACTGCTGTCTCATCATCGGAGACAGTCACAACATCATCAACATATTTCTCACAGAGCGAATATGTGAGATCTCCAGGACATTTAACAGCAATGCCATCGGAAATCGTGGAAACGGACGGCAGCGATTCTATTTTATGATCGTGAAGAGAATCAACCATGGAAGGAGCCCCAGATGACTGCACACCATAGACCTTCACACCGGGTTTAAGCATCTTGACGGTGAATGCAACCCCTGCAATGAGGCCGCCACCTCCGACAGGGACGATTATTGAATCGACATCGGAAAGCTGCTGCAGAATCTCAAGCCCTATGGTACCCTGCCCTGCGATGACATCCGGGTCATTGAACGGATGGATCATCGTACGTCCTGTTTCCTCCATGATCTCAAGAGCACGGTTATATGCATCATCATAAACGCCTTTGACAAGCTCAACTCTCGCCCCATAGGCACGGGTAGCCTCGACCTTGGAAATAGGAGCACCTTCTGGAATGCATATGATGGCATCAATACCCTGTCTGGAAGCCGCAAGAGCAACACCCTGGGCATGGTTGCCTGCAGAGCATGCAATTACGCCTTTCTTCTTCTGCTCATCTGTCAGGCGTGAAATCTTGTAATATGCGCCACGGACCTTGAAGGAACCTGTGGTCTGCAGATTCTCGGTCTTCAGATAGACCTCATCGGACGGAAACATGCGAGGTGCCCTGATAAGATCCGTGACCCTCGCCACATCCTTAAGTGCAAAGGATGCCTGATACACTGTGTCTAAAGTCAGCATGGATTAATAATACGTATTCCGTTCAGGCATGTCACGGGTGGAGAACAATCAAGCAGACTGATTTTCATATAGCAAATGAACACACGGACGATTATAATCGTACAAAAAGGGGACAGGGATGAGGGATAATGACGAACAGCCATCAGTAAGCTTCGTGTCAAGAAGATCGGAAGAGACGAAAAAGAACCTGTGCAGGTCCTTGAAAAAGCTTCTTGGCACGGGAAATCATAAGGAAATAGATATCGCCATGATTGCAAGGGAATCCGGAATCACCCGGAAAAGCTTTTACTACCATTTCTCCTGCCGTGACGAACTGATGATATATGCGCTTGAACTCGACATAAAGAGAATCAGGGAAAAGATTGAGAACGGTACGGCACAAGGCTGGGATGCGCTGCTGATGACCTGCCGCTACATCTATCACGACAAGGCTTTTTATAAGAGCATCGTGAGCCCGGAACTGTTCTATTCAGCAAGCACAAGCATATCTTTGCTGTTTTGCCCGATACTCAGGAAATCAGCGGGAGAGATCTTCGGACTATCTGAGGAGAACGAGTGCTGCATGCTTGCCGCGGATTCAATCTGGGGAGCCATCGTGAGATGGATAGCCTCGGAGTATCCTGCAGAACCTGACATCTTCCTCGGACGATACAGGAAACAGGCATTGAGCTATGCAAAAGAATGTATAGCACATATGAAAACTTGAAGTGACAAGGCCAAAGTCCGCTCGTATAATCGGTAGCATGCGTAGATTATTCACATCAGAATCCATCACAAATGGACACCCGGACAAAGTCTGCGACCAGATAGCAGACGGAATACTTGATGAACTTCTCCGATCAGACCCCCTTTCCCGTTCTGCATGCGAGGTCACGGCAGAACCGGGGGCGTTGCATATCATGGGGGAAATCACATCAAAAGCAGAAGTGGACTATGAAAGCATCGCACGCCGTGTGATAAGATCCATCGGTTATACCCAAAAAGAGTATGGCTTCGATGACAGCCTCGATATCTCCGTATCAATACACAAGCAGTCTCCTGATATCGCAATGGGTGTGGATTCATCTTTCGCGGACAGTTCAACACTCGGCGCAGGGGACCAGGGAATGATGTTCGGCTACGCCTCTGCAGAGACGGATACATATATGCCTCTTGCCCTCTTCCTTGCCCGCAAGCTTGCAATGGCTCTCACAGATGCAAGAAAAAGCAATACGCTGCCTTATCTCAGACCTGACGGGAAAAGCCAGGTCACCGTTGAGTACGATGGGCGTAAGCCTGTGCGCATCTCCACAGTCGTGCTCTCTGCCCAGCACGATGAGGACGTGACACTGGAAAGGCTCAGGAAGGATATAAAGGAAGGAATCATCATTCCGTCCCTTCCTCCTGATCTCATAGACAAAGAGACACGATTCTTCATCAACCCTACCGGAAGGTTCGTTCTGGGAGGCCCTGCAGCAGACACAGGCCTTACAGGAAGGAAAATCATAGCAGACACATATGGAGGCTATGCGCATCACGGAGGTGGAGCATTCTCCGGCAAGGATCCGACAAAGGTTGACCGGAGCGCTGCACTGGCTCTGAGGAATATTGCAAAGACAATCGTAGCAGCAGGAGCCGCATCGGAATGCGAGATACAGGCGGCATATGCAATAGGTGTCGCAGACCCTGTATCCCTCTCACTCGTCACATATGGAAGCGGGGAACTGGATGAAGAAACCATCATCTCCTGGATAAAAAGGCATTATGACCTCAGGCCCAGCGGGATGATAGAATCATTGAATCTCCGCACTCCAATCTATCAGGATTCCGCATCATTCGGAGCATTTGGCCGCAGCGATGTCATTTTCCCATGGGAGAACATAAACAAGGAAGCGGAAGAGGATCTGAGAGAGCTTCTCAGATAATCACTCAGCATTCTCCTTCTTGCTGACCAGTGTTGGCATGAATCTCTTTGCGAACCTTCCATTTCCCCTGCCCTTTATGTAGAAGAATCCTATTATGGAGAAGACAAGGGCACCGATGAGGTTCACGAAGAGATCTTTCATTGTGTCGATGAGCCCTATATCCAGATAACCGCCACGTCCGAGATCCTGGCCGTTCACAGATACCTCTGTGATTCCCGCTATCGTCACAGCCTTATTTGAATTCGTGGGATCCAGCATCACTGAGTGTATGGAATGCACGATGGTATCCTTCTGCATATCGAGGTTGAAAAGCATGTCCGCAGAGAACTCGAAGAATTCCCAGATTACCCCTATCGTCATCGAGAAGCAGAAAGATGCGACAGCGACATAGATAGGAGAAAGATAGAGCTTAGTGTTCTCATTGCGGTTTATTATATCCACAAGAGAGAAGCCAACAGCGGCGGAAAGGAAGCCTGTTATCGTGTGCAATGCCGTATCCCAGCCCGGAACCTTGACATAGAACGCACGAATCTCTCCCAGAATCTCCGCGGCATATATGAACACGAGGATGATCACCTCAAGCGTGTTGGGAATATCTATATGCCAGTTCTTCTCTATGAAAGATGGGACTGTGAACAGGAACAGCGTGAATACGCAGAGTGCGGCGTTCTGCCAGTCCTTGTTGAGTATCTGGGCAATCATAACAAGGATGATTGAGGTTCTTAAAAGGATATAAACGGCAAAAAGCCCCGGCTCCTTCCTGATCTGCTCCTTCAATGAAAGAGTATGGATCCGTCTCTGTTTCTTTCTGGTCATAAGTGAAGATTATCAGGAAAGAGGACTCTTTGCACCATACGGGCAAATGGCTATTATCATAGTGGAGGTTTATGATGGACCCGATTACTGGATACAGGGCATTTCTAGACAATGGAAAGACAGAAAGGGAATGCATCAAGGAAATAATAAAAAGCGCGGAGGCGAAAGGATACAGGAACATAGAGTCCGTAGAATCGCTGAAAACCGGCGACAAGGTTTACTATGTGCAGTATTCCAAGTCCATAGCTCTCTTTCAGATCGGCTCTGAGCCGATTGAGAATGGCATGAACATACTCGGTGCGCATATAGATTCACCGCGCCTTGATGTGAAGATGAATCCTCTTTATGAGAATGATGGGATTGTATATCTGGATACTCATTACTATGGCGGTATAAAGAAATACCAGTGGGTGACGCTCCCTCTTGCAATACATGGCGTTGTGGTGAAGAAAGACGGAACGAAAAGTGAAATCTGCATCGGAGAGGATGATGAGATGACATTCTGCATTTCCGACATCCTTCCGCATATGGCACAGGAGCAGATGAAGAAAACCGCTTCCGAGTTCATCCCCGGAGAGGATCTCGATCTCATCATCGGTCTCAATGAGGAGAAAGGAGAAGGCTCGAAGGACAAGGGCAAGGAGAGAATACTGTCATTGCTTTCCTCAATAGCAGGAATTGATGAGAAGGATTTCCAGAGCGCAGAGCTTGAAATCGTGCCTGCAGGAAAGTCAAAGATGCTCGGCCTCGACAAGACCATGATCCTCGCGTACGGACAGGATGACAGGGTATGTGCCTACACTTCCCTCCTCGCCCTTCTGGATACGGAGAATGCGAAACGCACATCCTGCTGCATTCTTGTGGACAAGGAGGAAATCGGATCTGTAGGCGCGACAGGCATGGACAGCACATTCCTTGAGAATGCTGTTTCAGAGGTCATAGCAAGGCTCTCCGGTTATGATGGACTGAAGCTGAGACGGACGATGAGGAACTCAATCATGCTCTCAAGTGATGTGAATGCCGCATATGATCCACTCAATGCATCACTTTATGACAAGAAGAATGCCTCCACTCTCGGTGGCGGTGTGGTGTTCAACAAATACACAGGATCGCACGGAAAGTCCGGAGCATCCGATGCAAATGCAGAGTTCATTGCAACCCTTAGAAAAGCCATGGATGAAGGCAGTGTGGTTTACCAGATGTCCGAGATGGGCAAGGTAGATACAGGCGGCGGCGGAACGATTGCAAAGTTCGCAGCTTATTATGGCATGCAGGTAATAGACTGTGGCGTCGCAGTGCTGTCAATGCATTCTCCATGGGAAATAACAGCTGTCAGCGATGTGCTATCAGCACTTGCATGCTACAAGGCATTCCTCAGCATCGAATAAGACGCACAGAGGAAAGCTCTGTATACACCATGTGTCCCTCTCCTCTTTCAGAGAGCATGAGGGACACAGAGCTTACAGGAGCATCAATCGGCTCTATTCTTCCCGCCTTTGATGCCGTGACAACCCTTCGGCCAAGGGTTATATGGGGCCGGAACTTTCTCTTCTCAAGGGAGAAACCGCGCTTTGAGAGTTCGGAAGAGAGGGAAGAATGAAGGCGGAGAAGATCCTTGCTCTCCTCTGCCCCTACCCACCAGATATCACCATCGGGTCTGGAAAAGAATCCTAGCCTGTTCATCCGTATACTGAATGCATCGGCGCCCAGTGCTTCAAGCGCTTCAGATGCAAGCCGGCTTTCTCCCTGATTGCATTCGCCGAGGAATTCCAGTGTCAGATGGAGGTTGTCCCTAGGAACGAAGGAACCGGAGACAGCCTCATCATGAAGTGTGTCACGAAGACTCACAAGTCTATCCACGACATTATCTGGAAAGAGTACTGCTATGAAAAGCCTCATGACTTCTCTTTTGCCTCTACCTTCTTCCTGTCATTCTCAGAAAGGAACGCTGACGGAGCCGGTTCAATTCCCAGCTTCCACTCTATTGCGTTGACTATGAAGAATGTGACAGTGCCGACTGCACAGCCAAAGACAACAGGAAGGACGCCGAGATAGAAATCACCACCGGAGAGAATCTGCCATACAACGACACCGATCGTACCGGTTATGATGGAAATCTGTCCGGAATGCTTGGTAGCACGAGGAACGATCATACCCAGTCCATATGCCGCGAAAGGACCGGCACAGCGGATTGCGAAGGCAAAGGTGTTCATCGTGACGATGTTTATCTGCATGAGTGATATGAACATTGCAATCGCACAGAATATGACATTGCATGTCCTGGTCCAGAAGATCACGGCTTTATCAGAGAGATTCCTGCACTTCTCGCTGTAATGGATCATGATGTCATTCATGAACATCGTTGACATACAGAGAAGATTCGAGTCTGCAGATGACATTGTCGCAGATATGATTGCAGCAGAGACAATACCAGTAACTACAGTAGGTGCGAACTGCTCTGTGACAGCCATCATCGCCGTAGCTCCCGTAATTCCCGGAATCTGATCCTTGAGGGCAAGAGCCGCAAGGCCGAGAAGTGTCGGGAATACTGCCATTGCAGCCATGAGCACACCAGAGAGAAGAGAAGCCCTGAATGCTGTCTTCTCATCCTTTGCGCTCTCAAAACGGCTTATCATCTCAGGGCCTGAGAGGAATGTGCAGAAGTAATTGAAGATATAACCGATTATGACAACCCAGCCTATCTTCGTAGGATCAAGCTGCTCTCCGGGAAGCTTTGCAGATATTGCTTCCCAGCCACCACAGCCATGCAGGACAATCGGGGTCGCTATCGCAAGACCGAAGAGGATGATGATGAACTGGACAAGATCGGAAACCTGGTCAGCTATCATACCTCCAAGCGTTGTATAAAGTATGATGATTATTCCCGCGATAATGAGACAGACATTCATCGGTATACCTGTCAGCGTTGCGACAACCGATCCGGATGCTGCGACCTGAGAAGAAGTGAGGCAGAAAAGAGCAAGGATATTGAGAACTGCAGAGAAAACCGAACTGCCTTTACCGAAACGTCTTCCAATTACCTCTGGAATTGTAACTGCCATGGTTTTCCTGATACGAGGAGCAAAGTACGCAAGGGGAATCATCGCAAGCGAAGCTGCGAGAACATACCAGATTGCGCTCATTCCCCATGAACCGAAGGCTTTATCCGCAAGGCCAGTTGTAGAACCTCCTCCGATGTTGTTGGCAGAGAGCGAGAACGCAACCATGAACAGTCCCATTCTCCTGCCAGCCAGCATGTAGTCACTGCTGGTCTTGATCTTGAGCTTTCCGACTATGAATCCGATTACAAGCATTCCTATCAGATAGAACGCCACAATGATGAGAGCACCAGAGTTTATCTCCATAGAATCTCCTTTTTGCAGAATTATATCATACACTTTTATGAATTGACGGGGCCGGATAAAAGGAGTACCTTATTGATAACGATTATCAATAATGGAGGCTCAAAATGAAGAAGTACATCTGCAATCTCTGCGGATATGTTTATGATGAGGCTGCAGGCGATCCGGATAACGGAATTGCTCCAGGAACAAAGTGGGAAGACGTGCCAGAGGATTGGGTATGCCCTCTCTGCGGTGCAGGAAAAGAAGAATTCTCAGAGGCCTGAGAAATAACGGGGACTGATGATCAGTCCCCATTCTTATTCATACGTAGAACAACATCTCACCATATGTAGGATACGGCCAGTATTTCTGACCTACTATGAGCTCAAGCGCATCGCAGTAAGACCTGACATCATCCATAAGAGGAAGTATGGAATTCCTGTAGTAATGAGCAAGCGATGCACCTGAATAATCTGCGGCAAGCGCAACCCCCTTCTCCAGTTCCTTCACAGCCTTATAAAGATAATTCTCAAGCCCCTCAACCTCTGCAAGCCTCTCATTCTCTGCATCCGTCTTCATCTCCGGCATCGCGCTCCGCTTGTAGCTGATACCTTTTGCAATCTCGCCTGAGAAATCCATTACAGCTGGCAGCACCTGCCTGTTGATCATATCTATCATTGTCAGGGCCTCGATATGGATTGTCTTCGAGTACTCATCATTGAGAATCTCATAGCGGGAATGGAGCTCAACAGAGCTGTAAATGCCGAATTCATTGAAAAGCTCGATGTTCTTCGGAGAAAGGAGCGTATCATAAGCCTCCGGAGAAGATGAGAGGTTCAGAAGTCCCCTTCTCTCTGCTTCAGCAACCCATTCAGAAGAGTAGTTGTTTCCGTTGAAAACAATGCGTCTGTGTGCAATGTATGTGTCGCGGACAAGATCATTGACGGCGCTGGTGAAGTCTGAAGCAACGGAAAGGATGCCATAGAATTCTTTCAGTTCCTTGGCAACGATTGTATTGAGTACTGTGTTTGGCTCTGCAACGGAGAATGAGGAGCCCAGCATCCTGAACTCGAACTTGTTTCCTGTGAATGCGAACGGACTTGTCCTGTTACGGTCAGTCGTATCCTTCGGAATTGCCGGAAGCACATGCACTCCAAGCTGCATCTTCTCCTTCGTCCTTCCTGTAACAGGTTTTCCTTCTGCTATTGCATCAAGGATTTCAGTAAGCTCATCGCCGAGGAAGACGGAGACGATGGCAGGAGGTGCCTCATTAGCGCCAAGCCTGTGATCATTGCCAGCCGATGCAATCGACATTCTCAAAAGATCCTGATACTCATCGACAGCCTTAAGCACAGCTACGAGGAAAAGCAGGAACTGCGCATTGTCTTTCGGGCTGTCTCCCGGCTCAAGGAGGTTCGTGCCCCTGTCCGTTGAAAGAGACCAGTTATTGTGCTTTCCGGATCCATTGACACCTGCAAACGGCTTTTCATGAAGAAGACAGGCAAACCCATGGCGTTCTGCGACTTTCTTCATGATCTCCATTGTCAGCTGGTTGTTGTCAACGGCAATGTTCGTCGTTGTGAATATAGGAGCAAGCTCATGCTGGCACGGAGCTGCTTCATTATGCGATGTCTTGGCATATATGCCGAGTTTCCAGAGTTCCCTGTCCAGATCCTGCATGTACTCGGAGACTCTTGTACGGAGAGCACCGAAATAGTGATCCTCCATCTCCTGCCCCTTCGGAGCCCTGGCACCAAGAAGCGTACGGCCTGTGTAGATAAGATCCTTGCGTCTGGCATAATCGGATTTGTTGATCAGGAAATACTCCTGCTCAGGTCCCACTGTCGTAATGACTCTTTTGGCATCGGTGCCGAAGAGCTTTATGATCTTCAGAGCCTCTGTCGATATTGCTTCCATGCTTCTCAGAAGAGGTGTTTTCTTGTCGAGAACCTCTCCAGAGTATGAGCAGAATGCTGTAGGGATGCAGAGTGTGTCATCCTTGATGAATGCATAGCTTGTAGGATCCCATGCGGTGTATCCTCTCGCTTCAAATGTCGCCCTCAGTCCTCCTGAAGGGAAAGAGGAGGCATCCGGTTCGCCTTTTATGAGCTCCTTTCCGGAGAATTCAAGAAGGACCTTACCTCCTTCCATGGGGGAGATGAACGCCTCATGCTTTTCCGCAGTGATACCGGTCATCGGCTGGAACCAGTGGGTATAATGCGTGCACCCTTTCTCAAGAGCCCATGTCTTCATGGCATTGGCAACGGAATTGGCCACATTTATATCCAGATCCTTACCTTCCTCGACAGTACGCTTGAGCGCCTTATATATATCTTTAGGAAGTCTTTCCCTCATCACGGCATCGTTGAACACAAGGGAGCCGAAGTAATCTGCTACAGTTTCCATATCTCCTCCAGGAATGCAAACGCATCCCATATGACTGTTTTTTCATAGCTTAATCAAAAAGAATTAGTCAACAAGTCTAACGGAAGAATATTATGACACTTTCTCCGGAGAATACAGAGACGGCCTCGCCTTCTCCTGTATGGCTACGGGAGATGGAGACAGAGAATTCCCGTCCGTTCAGCACTCCTTTGAGGTATCCTTCATGCCAGGCCACGGTTGCAGAGAGGTTTCCGAATATGAATTCCAGGGCATCGTCCCCTTCTCGCTCTATTCTGAGTCCCGCTGGTGGATCGAGAGCAAAGAGGCTCTCGAATTCCTTCCGTCCGTTGCGATCAAGCTTCCACTCCGTTCCATCGAGAATGTGAATGATATCACGGACATCACCGGGCTCGGTGTTCCCTGAGAAGCTGTGGGCGAGATTGAGAAAGAAGACTGCGATTACCGCGACAAGAAGCAGTGATATGGATATGGCAACACCCAGGCGGATCATATTCTTCTCAGGCATACTGCAATGCTCCCATGCTGTGGCTGTAAATGGAAGGGATATTATCATGCAGTGAAACAGCGCCCAGGTGATTTCATATATATTTATCTTTATATCATAAGAAGTTGCTGATTTATTTGCGTCGGGTTATCCAGTCGTGATATAATATCCGAAAAGGAGAAAACGAATGAAGCTCATTCTTTCTATCATTCAGACTGCAGATGAGACCGATACGGTGCAGGAGCTCAACAAGAAGGGCTTTTTCGTCACTAAGCTATCTACTACAGGTGGATTTCTGAAAGCAAAGAATACTACGCTGCTTATAGGTACAGAAGATGAGAAAGTGGATGCAGTGCTTGATGTGCTGAAAAAATATGCAGGTCACAGGATGCAGCTCAGCCCTGTTTCCGGTGCGGATATGAGAATGTTCAATCCAGCTGGAGCGAATATGGTTGAAGTCCCTGCCGGTGGCTGTGTCGTGTTCGTCCTCGATATAGACAAAGCTCAGAAATTCTGAGAAAGATGGTCCCTGCCTCCTTTGAGAAGCAGGGATTTCTCATGCCTTTTCATCAGTCAAGATACTGCGTGCGGTCGTCCACAGCCTCATAATGAAGAACACACTTACCATCCACATCAAGATTGAGAGACTCTGGAGAGAAGGAAGGATTGAGTGCGACAGATGATGCGATGAACTCATCAAAGCTCATATCCTCTTTCTTCCCTGCCCTTACAAAATAGGCCGCCTTTCTCTCATGAAGTCTCAGCTCAGAAGAGGCAATCTCGTCGTCATAGCCCTGCATTTCACCGCTTGCCCAGATTGCAAGATAGCCTTTGTTCTCTGCAAGGAAGATCCAGGAGCCAATCTTTCTGTGTTCTGCGAACCTGAAGAACGGAATATAGAGATGAGTGAAACCGACAGGATGGTTTTCAGGAATCACGTAAATTGCTGAAAGCATTCCATTCTCAGCCTTCACAGCCGGCATCACGCCGTTTCCATTCCAGTATCCTGGTCTCAGCTCTGCATCTTCCGATGTCGTACCAGGATGATTCACGAAAACAAGAGCGGACGATGAGAGCGCGGCACTCCACATGTGCTGCTGATAGCCATACACACCTGGCTGGAAGCAGGATGTACCATGGAAACACTCATTGAGTGATTTCACGAAGTGATTATCCTCAGCATCGACAGATTCATCATCCATTGTGTTCTTCCATCGTCTGAAGCCCTCATCGGTGCGTGGCGATTCGACTGCAGTGAGCATGTAGCTGTCATTCTTCTCGATATATACCAGTGCATTGCCTGTTGAATACTTCACTGTCAGAGGTTTTCTGATGACCTCTCCCAGGCCGGAGGGGAAAGCATAGGAGCTGGTTGCCATGAAAGCAAGCCACCCTTCGCCATAAGCATAAGCAGCCTCCCCATCGATGGCACTCATAAGGGCCGCAACACACTCTCTGTATGGATAGATAACACCCCTATATACCCTGCCCATCGGAGCAATGACAGCACCGTCGAATGTGCTCTCTGCAAGCATCGTGAGAATCGTGTCCGCAACCTTTCTGGCTTTGTCGGAGATATCTTTCCTGCAGTAATCAATCACATTGAGAAGCACTGCATATGTAACACACATGTATGTGGAACTGAGGAATTCCTCATAGCCGTTTGCAAGCACATCATCGAGCCACTCGTCAACTCTTCTCTCTCCATATTCATGGAGTTCCTTTCCCGTCATTCCCGCTCTCTCAAAATAGAGATCAGGGAAAAGTTCTCCAGCATCGCAGGCAGAGTAATAGAACATCAGAGAATGGTTTTCAGACCAGAAGCACATTCCATCTGCACCCTTCATCGTCATCCAGTAACGGAATGACGTCAGGGCATCCACAGCCTCTTTCCTGACACTCTCGGGCATTCCATATTCATGGATGTATCTCAGAAGTCCACAGACAAGGAAATCAGAGCAGTCTCCCCTTCTTTTGATCAGGTGGATATCATCCAGCAGAAGCTCATCCTCATCCGGCCGCTCGATGCCAAGATACTTTCTTGCAAGGATCGAGAAAATGGCAAATCCATGGTCTCCACGGTCAAGCATGCGGACAGATCCGATCCTGCGGAGAATCTCATCAAACCGCTCTTTTGAAGAAAGACCGGAAGGAAGATACTCCGGAACAATGCGCTCAGAGAACTCGAACGATCTCTTCATCCCATCAATCGTGACAACAGCCTTCTCAAAATCAACGGGAACCGAAACAGAAGAGAGCCCTGAAAGATCCATTTCATGGATGGATTCTTCCTTCATGCAATAATCATCGGTATGCGTTGAATAGGAAAGTACAGAACCTTCAGGAGCCGAAACGGGAAAATCCAGGGTCCCCTTTCCGATTCTTATGCCATCGAGAAAAGCTGCAGCTCTGTTATACTTTTCCTCTATGGATTCATCAGGAATACCCGATGATACGCCTTTGCCTCCGATAATCTGGAATGCAAGCATGTTCCTTGTGTCCCTGACACCAAGATTGTCAGAGACGAAAACGATATCATTACGGCCCTTTTTCAGGGACATGCTGAACCTGACGCTCTCAATCGGTTTGTAGACAGGATATTTTATCTCAGATATGAGCTTGCCATTCACATATACCCCGGTAGACATATAGGTCCAGAGAACGGCTTCAACACTCTGCTCCGTGTCTGATATCAAAGTAGTTGCCGTATACATCCTGACTCTGTTGAGTACTGAATAGAATGCTGATCTGTCGACAAAGATGCTGCCATGTGAATAGTAAGGCTCCCAGATGGCATTTCCTATGGCCTTTCCGGACTCTATTGAAAGAGAGGGAAGGACGGACGGCTTCTCGGTGGAAATCGCCTTTCTCAGCCTTGATTCAAGTCTGAGCTGGTTTCTGTCCGTCATACTGGATTGATAATCCTCTGCAGAGATTGCAGAGAGATAGCTCATCACAAAACCGTCACGGTTCAAAGCACGCATAAAAACCTCAAAACAATGGGGGCCGCAGCCCCCAGTCTCTTAACCCTTCACAGCACCGGCTGTAGAGCCGCTCATGAAGTTCTTGTTGAATATGATATAGATAATAAGCATAGGGACAACGGCAATCGATGCACCCGCGAACATTACGTTCCAAGCAGCGGCGCCACCACCTGTTGCCTTGAGCATATTAACACCTACAGTAAGCGGTCTGAGGTTATCCCTTGCCATTGTGAATACAAGAGGCATGATGTACTCGTTCCATCCCTGGCGGAAAGAGAGAAGAGCAATCGTTCCCATGACAGGCTTCAGAACAGGAAGAATAATCCTGATGAATGTCTGGAAGAACGTACAGCCATCAATCTTTGCAGCCTCATCAAGCTCGCGTGGAACGGAGTCGACAAATCCTCTTGAGAGGAAGATGTATGTCGCCTGTCCTGTTCCTACGGAAATCAGGATGATCGGAAGAAGGCTCTCATTGAGATGAAGCATTGTTGCAAGCTCATAAAGAGGTCTGATTGATACAGAACCAACATTGATGAACATGAATGCGACAAAGACTCCGTAGATGAGATTCTTTCCAGGGAAATGGCTGCGTGAGAATACATAACCGGCCATTGTGGATATAAAAAGCGAGATAAGCATGACACAGACAGAGATGACGACACTGTTCCATGTGTATGTAGCGAACTTCGCACCTGTCCAGGCCTGGACATAGTTCTCAAAATGCCACTGGGACGGGAAGATGTTTGAACCACCGACAAGGAGCTCAACATTGCTCTTGAAAGAACCAAGGACAATGTAGACGACGGGGAAGATTG
Source organism: uncultured Spirochaetales bacterium (assembly GCA_949287505.1). Classification (GTDB taxonomy): domain Bacteria; phylum Spirochaetota; class Spirochaetia; order Sphaerochaetales; family Sphaerochaetaceae; genus Ornithospirochaeta. The sequence goes on from CASEGX010000010.1 coordinate 53,436, forward strand.
TCAGAATCGCAAGGAAAAGCATCAGACACCAGATCACAGCCATGATGGCTTTCTGCTTTCCGGACATTACAGCTCTGGATTTTTCCATACTCTACCCCCTTACATCACATCGTCAAGCTTACGTGCTATACGCTGGTAAGCAATCGTGACGATACCGACAATGATAGCCGCAACAACGGAAAGGAGTGCACCATAACCGATCTGAGGCTGAGTCATATTTGTCAGACCTGAACCGAAGATCATGTTGTAGATATAGAGGAACATGACCATCGATCTGTTGCCAGGACCACCCTGTGTGAGAACCATGATTGCCTCATAATCCTTGAACGCACCAGTGATTGCAAGCATGAGAACAACCTTGAGGATCGGGCTGAGCATCGGAAGTGTTATCTTGAAGAATGTCTGTACGCCATTTGCGCCATCGATCTTCGCAGCTTCATAAACATCCTCGGAGATGACGTTCATACCTGTGATGAAGTAAAGCATGTAGTTTCCGAAACCACCCCAGACAGCAAGGACTGTGACAGCACTCATTACATGATCAGGGCTTGTAAGCCACTGAACCGGTGCATTCATTCCCAACGCCATGAGGATTCCGTTGAGAATACCATTCTGAGTTGCGAAAATGAATGTGAAGATCATACCGGAAATCGAGGAGCTTATGACTGTAGGCATGAAATATACAGCACGGAACACCGATGTTCCCCTGATCTTCTGATTAAGAAGAACCGCACATACAAGAGCAAGTGGAATTATGAACACAAGCTTGTAAAGCGCATATTCGAATGTATGACCGACACTCGTCCAGAATGTCGTATCGGCAATCATTCTCGTGAAGTTCCTGGCACCTGTGAAATGGGCGGTGAATCCGTTGTAGTCATAGCAGACATAACGGAACATCCACAAGAATGGATATATTGAACAGACCAGAAGGAGAAGAACTACAGGGGAAAGCATCAGAACTGCTGCAATCCTGTCTTTCTTATCTTCCTTCTTAATCATTTTGGGTGATTTACTTGGCATCTGTCCTCCCTTTATTCAAGAATGGGGAGCCTGAAGCTCCCCTTAGCAATTATCCTCGGAGACTATTCTGTCAGATACTCTGGTGTTCCGAGATTTGGATGAAGCGGATCATAATCCTTGATTACAAGTCTTGTAGCAGAACCGGATGCAACATCTGCATCGAGTGCTTCATTGTAGCGCTTGTTGAGATCAGCGATAGCCTCATCGATATCAACATAACCCATTACTGCATTCCAAAGTACTGTGCGGTAGTCATCGCCAGAGAGGTTTACAGCTGGAGGTGCCGGGTAGACTGTCTCATATGGCTTGAGAGCGAAGTCTGCGAGGCGTCCTGTCTTGGAGCTGTCAATGACAGAAGCCATGTACTCTGTTGATGGGAGGCAGTAACCTGCTTCGAGGTATCCCTTGAGGAAGTCTTCTGACTGGAAGAACTCGATTACCTTCCATGCCTCATCAGGATGCTCGGTGGAGGAGATGATACCCCAGCCCTTCGACGGTGTTGTGATAAGAGCACCTTCTACCTCTCCTGTGAGTGTAGGAACCTCTGCAACTCCCCACTCGAATCCCTGAACAGGAATCTGCTCTGTGAATACAGCTGCCTCCTGGGAAGCATTTGACCAGAGAGCGAACATTCCGACAGAGAAGAGAGCACGCATGTTGTCTACACCCTGCTGATCAGGATATGCGATATTCTCTGTGAAGAATCTTCTTCCCAGCTCGAGAATCGGCTTGTAGTCGGAGAAATCGAAGCGGCCATTTACATAGTCATAGTAGTAGATACCTGACATCTGTGCAGACATCTCGAGAAGTCTCTCGAATGGGGAAGCATTTGTGAATCCGATTCCGTAGAATACGTTGTTTCCCTGCGCTGTGATGTCCTTTGCCATATCGATATAGGCTTCAAGAGTCTTAGGAATCTCTGTGTATCCGCACTGCTCGATGAGGTCCTTGTTGTAGATGACACGAACACCGGATCTCATTCCGGAAGGTACCCAGTAAACAAGACCGTTCTTTGCGTTTGTTCCCTCATAAATCTGATTATAAGGATCGTTTACCTTCTGATACTCAGATGAACTCTCGATGAAATCATTGAGCGGCATTGCGATTCCTGTATCGACAATCATGTTGATAGGAATAGCATTGATACCTGCAACATCCGGAGCTGTTCCACCAGCAAATGCCATCTGGAGCATGTTGCGGAAGTTATCCGAGATGATAGTAAGGTTGATCTGGATATTGTCAGTATTGGTTGCATTATACTCTGCAACCTTTGCTTCGACATATTCCATATCGTGTCTGTCTTCTGACCAGACCTCTATAACTGTCTTTCCATCAGCTGATGATGACTCGCTGGATCCACCTGCGAATACAGGGCCAAGGAAAAGTGACAGGATCAATCCTGCAAGGAGAAGCGTCTTTGCTGCTCTTTTCATATTGCCTCCTCTTTTATTGTTACGACATTATTATATGACTATATCGATGTTAAAAGCGGATTTTCTTTCATTAAAGGACACTTTCCAGTTTCTTCAGGACAGATTCATATGAAAAGTGCATGACATATGCGCTATAATGTCAGTATGGATGCACCTTATCTGACAGCAATACTCGCAGATGATGAACCCGCAATCACCGAAGGATTATCTTCCCTTCCAGTATGGAAAGAGCTTGGCATCAACGTGATAGCCACCGCATCTTCCGGAAAGGAAGCCCTGCAGAAGATCGTATCCCTCCGTCCGGATTTCGCCATCATGGATATCATGATGACAGGAATGACGGGACTGGATGTGCTTGAGAACCTGGAAGCGGCATCTACAGATACGGATATCATAATACTCAGCGGATACGGGAATTTCGAATATGCCCGGAAAGCCCTGAAGTTCCAGGCAAAGGCATATCTCCTGAAACCGGTGGATGCGGATGAGCTGAGGGAGACGCTTCTTTCGCTTGTGAAGAAACGCACGGATGAAGAATCGGGGGCATCGCTTACTGTAAGCAGATCGACGCTCAATGATCTGGCAGAAGGGAAGATCCTGGATACAGAGGCTGTATCACGCATGCTCACATCGGGAAAAGATGGGCTTTCGGACGGAACGTGCTTTTCCATGATATTCTCCTTCTCATCCCCAATGAAGGAAGGAACGCTCTCTGTACTTGAGAATACAACGAAAGGTATCAGAAGATTGCTCTGGAACAAGGATCAGAAGACAATCCGGGCCATCTTCAGTATCTCAGAGAAGACTCCGTTCGAAATTGCAGAAGAGTGTCTCAGGGCCCTGGGAGAGAAAGGCCTTGACCTTCCCCGTATTGCAATCGGGAATACCGTCGGACGCCCCGGAGCCATAGCATCCTCATTCTCGAGGGCCGCAATGGCACTTTCGTATCAGCTGTATGATGAGTATGGAAGGATTTTCACATCCGAGATGATTGCGAGCACCCCTCCTGAATACAAACCGGCAGACAGGGATGTCGAGCCTCTTGAGGAATATATACTGAATAATGACAAGGACGGCATCCAGAGCTACTCCGTCTCATTCATCAAGACACTGCTTGGGAAAACACTGCCTCCCCCGAATTATGTATACAGCATCACGAACTGGCTTATACGGGAAATCGGGAACAGGCTGAAGGAGCTGATCAATACATCGGCACTGCTTCCTGAGGCGCCGGATATAACAAAATACCGGACAATACCCGCCCTAGAGGAAGGACTCACGGACCTCTTCTGCCGCATCGCCACATACATCGATGCAGTCTACGGCAAGGAAGAGGCAAGGAGGAGACTCAAGGGAGAAAACGGAAGTGATGAGATCATCCAGAAGATGATTGCATATATAAATGAACACACAGAAGAGCAGATCAGGCTTGAGGATGTCGCCTCACTTGTCAATCTCAGCCCATCCTATGCCGCCATATACTTCAGGAAGAAGACTGGTACGACACTCAGGGAATTCATGCTTCAGAGAAAAATGGAGGATGCAAGGAAGAAGCTTCTGGAGAAAGAGGCATCCGTGACCGATATAGCATATAATCTCGGCTACCATGATTACAGATCATTTTCACGTGCCTTCAAGAACATAACCGGTATGACTCCTTCGGAATTCCAGGACAGAAACCTGCAATGAAAGCATTCAGAAACAGGCCCATCATAACGAAAACCAGAATACTGATGGCTGCGATTCTTGCAGTATTCGTCATTATGCTCATAGCTTCTTTCGGTATTTACTGGATCCTTGGTTCACGGCGTTCAATGGAAGAGGAGACAGCGCGGAATGCCGAAAGCTCCGCCTCATCGCTCGATGCCTCAATCCGGCTGATTGCAGAGAACTTCACCTTCATTTTCGGAACAGACTCCTTCGCGCTGGAGCTTACGGATATGATGGATCCATATTCCGATACAACCAGGAACAGGGTTCTCATACAGGATGAGCTGATGGCCCTATCCTCCTCTTCGCAGCTTGCAGTCTCGGCTCTGATGTATGATAGGATAAATGACACCGTATACTCCCTCTTCAGGGACGTCATCATTCCATCAAGGGCAAGGGTACTGTGGGACTCAGAGCTCTCCTCACTCAGTGGCATCGAGATTCTCCCGGAGCGTCCCAGCCCCATCAGAGGACAGAACACGGTCATACCGATGGTCTTTCCCATCACTTTCAGCTACGGCGGTGCCACGATTGCGAAAAAGGATGGGGAGTTCACCATCATACTCCTTCTCTCCCCCGAAGCTGTCCACTCCATGCTGCCAGAGAATTCCATGCTCTCTTCCAGGCGCGGTCTTATCACAGGAGAGGACATGGGGACAATGAGAGCAGAGGACGGAGGGAAAAGGGATGGAAGACTTTATTCCTATACAAGCACGCTTCCCTATTCAGGGCTTAAGCTCACAGCATATGAGGACTTCAGCACAAGGCTTAAGGATTTCGCAGGCACTGCAGCTGTTTCCATGATTGCGGCGATTGCCGTCATACTCGTGGCAGCTGTGTTCATCGCAATCCTTCTCCAGCGCTATGTAACGACCCCGATCGGGAAACTCAAGGCAGCGGTCGCGGAGATTGAGAAAGGCAACTATGATGCGAAAGCTGAATTCCCTGGTTCGGATGAGCTTGGAGAACTAAGGGATGCCATAAGCCGGATGGCACACACGATAGAGCAGCAGATTGCGGCAATAAGAGAAGAGGAAGAGAAGCAGACAAAGACGGAAATGAGGCTTCTCACAGAGCAGCTTACTCCGCACTTTCTGTATAACACGCTCGAATGCATCCAGCAGGAGATACAGAATGGCAACAGCCGTTCATCTTCAGAGATGACACGAGCGCTTTCAACATATCTAAGGACAGTACTCTCATATGGAAAGGAAACGATATCCATAAGAAATGAGATCCAGCATGATATGTCATATATAAGGATAATGAATGGAAGATTCAGGAAGAATATAATCTATCAGCATACGGTGTCTCCGGAACTTCAGGATGCTGAAATCCTGAAAATGGTTTTACAGCCTTTCATTGAGAATTCAGTGAAGCACGGATTCGGCATCGGAGACGAGAGCACGTGGGTCCAGCAGCCGGAGATCATGACATCATTCAAGCTTACGGATGGCAGGATCCGGATGGAGATTACAGACAACGGGAAAGGTTTTGACGAATCCGCGTTTCTATCGATAATGAAAGGAGACGGTGGAGACGGGCATGTGGGCATCCGAAACACCTACCTCCGCCTCACCACCTTCTACGGGGAGGAGAACGTTGCACTAGTCGTGTCCTCCATCCCCTATTTCCGCTCCACAGTGACAATAGAGGTGCCGCTTATGGAGCAGAGGAAAGAATCAGCAGAATGATATGCTGATATCCCAATCGATGAACTTCTCAGAGAGCTGATACTTCGGCATCAGACTCGGTCCGCAGGATGCAGATCCGATACCGCTCTGCCTGTAATCCAGATGGACTTCCAGGTTACCAGATGGTTTCAGCTCGTAATTATGGGCCGCTCTCTCAAGCTCTGCAGCCGTGTAGTAGGATGCATTGAAGCTGAAAGGCTTTTCAGCATGTGCCGTCAAAGGACCAACGGATAGTTCTGATACACCCCAATGACTTCCGTTTTCCTGAGGAACGATATAATCCTCATGCATCTCGGAGACCCTGCACTCGAATCTGTCCAGGCGTGAAGCCCTGTGCTTGTCGATGTAGCTCTCATGAGGACCATAACCGTAATAAGCACAGCTGTCACTTCCATCGGAAATGAAATGGAAATATGCTCCGAAGCGCGGCAGGAACGGGAATGACATATCACGCTCTGTGTGAAGACTGATCCCTACCTCTCCCCTGCCGTTGATTCTCATCACTACACTTCCCTTCATGAAAGGCTGGAGTGATACTGCGGCGAGATGGAAGTCAAAAGAAAGCGTCACAAGGCCATCTTCTGAGACTGCGGAGGAAGAAATAGCCCTGGATTCAGCCCTGTCATAATTCATCTCCTTCCATTCTCTCTTTATCTTCCTGTCATTATCCGTAGGGGCACGCCATAGTGTCCACTCCATCGGTGAAGAGAGCCGCTCTTTTCCATTTACAGAAACAGACGTGAATACAGCCTTTCTTCTGTCGATCTTGTACTCAAAGGAGCTGCCACGCACGATGAACTCCTTCTCAGTCTCCTCCAGAGAGACAGAGAGAGAAGGCAATACAGATTCATCCTTGCACTCAGCATCCTTTATCTTCAGCTGATCAGAGCCGATTATAGTTGCTGCACTCACAAGAGGTTCATCCCCTCTGTAGCGGTATGAGATGTTGATATAAGCATCCCCGCATCCAATGGAAGGAAGCTTTATAAGATGAGTCTCCGTCTCCCCCGCAGGCGCAGAAAGCTCCAGGCAGCCTGTTTCCACAAGCTTTCCATGCTCCTTGATCTCATAAAGAGCCTCAATGCATGAAAGGGAGCGGAAAGAGAAGAAATTCCTGAAGGACACTGCGGCACTGTCTTCTGAGATGTATTCTATATTCGCCCTGACAGGTCTCAGGACATTGCCGTACTCAAGAAGTCCTGTATGAGGTCTTCTGTCAGGATACACAAGTCCATCAAGGCAGAAATTGCCGTCATGGGGGAATTCTCCGGCATCTCCGCCATAGTGATACATAGGCCCATGCACCGGGTCCTCTCCCTCATATGTCGCATGGTCACACCACTCCCAGGCACAGCCTCCCATGATCTCAGGATGCTTCCTGATCACCTCAATATAGTCCTCAGGATCACCGGGGCCGTTGCCCATTGCATGGATATACTCACAAAGGAACGCAGGCTTCGTGTGCTTTGGATCCGGGAAGTATGTGTCCATGAATATGGTGTCGTTGTACATAAAGCTGTCGACATCGAGGAACCTGTTGTCTGTCTCAACCCCGCGGAGAAGCGAATGATTCGATCCCTCATAGTGTACAAGACGTGTCCTGTCCCTCTCCTTCACCCAGCGTGCTGTCTCTACAAAGCACTCACCATAACCGGATTCATTTCCAAGTGACCACATGAAAATACATGGAGAATTCTTCAGCACCTCCACATTGCGTTCGTTGCGGTCAAGAATCATCGGCAAGAAGCGTCTGTCGCGTGCGATTGTGTCGAAATTCCACTGGTGGGAACCACCTGCAAGGTGCGAGACTCCATGACACTCCACATCGGCTTCGGAGATGACATAGAAACCATACTCTGAGCACATCTCATAGAACCACGGACAGTCAGGATAATGGCTTGTGCGGATTGTATTGAAGTTGTAAGCCTTCATCATCCTGAGGTCTTCCATTGCATCCTCTCTTGTAACTGTCGCACCGGTTTTCGGATTGCTCTCATGCCTGTTCACGCCAAGGAATTTGACAGCCTCGCCATTGAAATAGACAACACTGTTCTCAATCCACACACTGCGGCATCCGACTTTCTGTATGATCTTCTCTCCGGGAACTGAAAGAACGAGCGTATAAAGATAAGGGGCCTCTGCACTCCAGAGATGGGGAGAATCAATCTGGAATGAAACCGGTGAGCCATCGCTTTTCCCGGAGAAAAGCATATTGCCCTGGCTATCAGAGAGTTCTGCCTTTATTTCAGGACATCCTGAAATGGCATCGAATGTCACTGTTACAAGTCCATTCATGTCCGCAGTGACGGTATAGTCCGTGATATGCTCCTCGGGCCTGTCCAGAAGATATACAGGGCGGAATATTCCTGACCAGCGGAACTTGTCCTGATCCTCGAGGTATGAGCCATCGGAATACTTCAAGACAACAACCTGAAGCCTATTGCGCCCGTCCCTGATTTTCTCTGTCACATCAAACTCGGACGGGCTGTGAGGAACTTCGCTGTACCCGATGAATGTACCGTTAAGATATACGAAATAGGCAGAGTCCACACCTTCGAAATAGAGATAGTACCTCCTGCCATTCTCCGTGCTCTTCTCAAAATCCCTTATATACACACCTGTAGGGTTATCCACAGGGACATACGGAGGATCATATGGGAATGGATAATTCACATTCGTATACATCTTCCTCACATACCCAAGCATCTCCAGTGTTGATGGCACAGGGATTGTATCAAACGAAGAGGAATCAAACGAAGGGGACAGGAAAGAATCATCCACGTCCTCCGGAGAGGGATAGATAGTAAATCTCCAGTCATTGCCGGAAAGATCCAGGGATGTCTCCCTGCCGTCATCATCAAGCGGCACGTAATATGCCCTGCTCTTCTCAGTGCCTACATGCTGCACAGAGAGATCTTCATAGAATTTCTCGAGCCTCATGCTTAGATACTAGCATAATCGGGAGATTATTAGCAGGATATATACCAATTCTGGCAATATACGGTAAGAAAATGTCACGTCTGAAGCAGAATATGCCCTGTCGTCTCCGTTTCTTTGTTATATGATAAAATCATGGAAGAATATATCGTCAAAACGCTCGCTCCAAAGCTGAGAGGCGATGGTGGCTGGGTAGAATTTGTATCCTATGAGAACGGAAATCTAAGGCTTGTCTTCAGAGGCGAATGCTCCAAGTGCCTGATTCTTGACAGATGCACAGCCTGGATGGAAAAGGAAATCCTCCGCGACCTCGGAGAGACAGTACACATCGAAGCAATCCGCAAGAAGCCCTATTTCTGGGACATGGCATAGGAGGAATCATGGCATTTGTAGAAGTCATAAGAAGAAGCATGAGGCCGGAGGAATGGACTGACCTCAGATACTCCTGGCTCAGAAGGGGTATCATCAAGGATCGTTATGAGATCACGAATCTCAGAATCAGGGATGCCAGACAGATAAGCGAGAACGAGTATGAATACTATCCGGAAGGATGGAGACCACTTGTCAATGGCGATATGTACTTCACTCCGGACGGGACCGCATTCATCGAAGGAGAGGCAACTGTTCCGGAGGAGATGAGGGGCAAGGAACTCTGGCTTTACCATCACACAGCTGCGGAGATGATCGTCAAGGTAAACGGACAGTACGCAGGCGGCATCGACCCCAACAGAGACAGAATGCCTCTTTCTCCATACATCGGAAATGATGGCAAGGTTAAAATCGAGATTGAGGGATATAACAGATCCAAGCCGGATGATGAAAGAAATCCTGAATCAATGGCATCCCGTGGCTGCCGTCAGGTCTTCACAGGATTCTACATCGTAACGCTCCGCAAGGATGTCCTTGGCCTTTATTATGATATGACACTCCTCATAGATGTCGCAAAATCGAGGCATTTCGATGAGGATGCGAGAGCATATATCTCAAAGGAACTCAATGCAGCCCTCAATTATGTGGACTTCGAGACATTCGAAGGTGCTGACAAGGCACGTAATCACATCGAGAAGAGAATATTCCAGAATACGGATTTCAGATCATCCGGCAATGTCGCCCTGATCGGACACTCGCATCTGGATATAGCCTATTACTGGCGCCGCATCCATGTTGTCGAGAAGAATGCAAGGACAATCCTCATACAGATGAGACTCATGGACCAGTACCCGGACTTCCATTACACACATACACAGCCATATGTCTATGAGACTCTTGAGAAATACCACCCCGAGCTTTTTGCAGAGCTCAAGGAGAAAGTGAAGAGAGGCCAGTTCGAACCTGTTGGAGCAATGTATGTCGAACCGGACTGCAATATCCCATCGGCAGAAAGCCTCATCAGACAGTGTCTCTATGGGCAGCACTACTACAGAAAGGCATTCGGCCTTACTGTAGACACTGCATGGCTTCCCGATGTCTTCGGCAACAGCTGGATCCTTCCGCAGATCCTGAGGAAATCAGGAGTGAACTACTTCATCTCCAACAAGATGAGCACATGGAACGACACGAATCGCTTCCCTCACAACAACTTTTTATGGAAAGGACTTGATGGAACGACAATCTATGCATGTGTTCCGCCAACTCACTTCATAACCTGGAATATGCCAAGCCAGATCATGGAAAACTGGGATGCCTACCAGGATAAGGAGAAAGGCGGCGCTACCCTCTCAATGTTCGGTTACGGAGATGGCGGAAGCGGTGTGACCGAAGAGATGATCGAGATGATGCATCGCTTCGACAAACTGAGCATCATGCCAAAGACAAAGCACATGAGAGCAGACGAGTATCTCCATGAGAATTTCGATGGAAACACGGAACTTTCAGTATGGGATGGCGAGCTCTACCTTGAGATGCACCGTGGAACATTCACAACGAAATCAAACCTCAAGGCCTACAACAGAATGCTTGAGTCAAAGCTCAGAAGCACGGAAATCGTATCACTTATAAGGGCAGGAAAAGGAAAAGCATATCCTGAAGAGGAAATCAGGGATGTCTACAAGAAGTTCCTTCTGAACCAGTTCCATGACATCCTTCCGGGAAGCCATATCAACCCTGTTTATGAGGATGCGATGAATGACTACAGGGATGTGGACAGTCGGCTCGATGCAATCCTTGGCGAGAATGGAGATAATTACTTCAATTCGCTCAACTGGAAGAGAAAGGGATTGCACTTCATCGAGTCAGAGAACGGAAAGAGCACGAGACACGGAAAGAGCGGCTTCTTCACATACCCGGAGACAGATGCTCTTGCAACAGGAAAGGCAGAGGACAGGACAACAGCAGATACATCCTGGCTCAAGAACGATGGAATGAACGTTTCAACGCCTTACTACAACATCACATTCAATGAGGACGGATCATTCAAGAGCCTTAAGGATGCAAAGAGCGGAAGAGAATGGGTCAAGGGTGGATTCAACAAGCTTCATCTCTTCCAGGACACACCGGGCATGTATGATGCCTGGGATATCCTTCCAAACTACGACGAAGTCGAGTATGCGCTCACAGTCGAGAAACCCCTCTCCCTCGACAGGGCAGACAGCACTGTGGCAGAGTTCTCGGCAGTACTGAAGACACCGGGAGAAAAGAGCACATGGAAGCTTGTCATCAGGCTTTTCTCAGCCTCTCCTGAAATCGAGACGGAGCATATTGTCGACTGGGATGAGAAGCATAAGCTCATGAAGGCGGAATTCTCCTGCAACGTGCTCTCAAGAGCGCTCATCACCGACACAAGCGCAGGTTACGCTTCCCGTGAGACACATAAGAACACGACATGGCAGCAGGCAAGATTCGAAGTCTCCACACATCTCTGGACGGACTTTGCTGAAGCTGATGGAGGCATCGCAGTCATCAATGAAGGAAAGTATGGTCTTGGCGTGCAGGAAGACGGATTCTCTGTCAGCCTTCTCAGATCCAACATCAGACCGGATATCATGTCAGATATCGGACACCATGATTTCTGCCTAGTGATTCTTCCGCACGAAGGAAGCGCAGTCGAAGCCGGCATCAACAGAAGAGCAATAGAGTATAACACTCCTCTTATAAGGACTGAGGAGAATCTCTCAGCAGACTGGGATTTCGGACCACTGTATCTTGAAGCAGCGAAGCTCTCTGAGGACGGAAAGAAGATCGTCTATCGTCTTTCTGAGCAGGATGGAAAGAGAGGAACAATCAATCTTGGCAGAAAGGTCGAGACAATGAACATGCTTGAGGACCACGAAGGCTGGACGGACAGAATAGACTACAAGCCTTTCGAGATCATCACAATCGCTGAGGAAATAAAGTAAAAGGGGGTAGAAGGATGGAAAAGGAAACAGAAAGAAGATACGCACAATGGCTTGAGAATGAGCTCTATGACAAAGACCTCAAAGCCGAGCTTGAGGCTATAAAGGGAGATGAGGAGAAGATAAACGATGCCTTCTACCGCGATCTTGAGTTCGGAACAGGCGGCTTGAGAGGCATCATCGGAGCTGGGACGAACAGGATGAATGTCATGACTGTCGCAAAGGCAAGTCAGGGATATGCAGACTATCTGAACAGGAATTTCTCCTCCCCTTCCGTTGCGGTGGCACATGACAGCAGAATCAAGTCAGATCTTTTCTCAGAGACCGCAGCTGCAGTATTCGCGGCCAATGGTATCAAGGTGCATATGTATCCGACGCTGATGCCAACTCCATCCCTTTCCTTCGCTGTACGCCACCTCGGCTGCTCCGGAGGCATTGTAGTGACGGCAAGTCACAATCCGGCCAAATACAATGGTTACAAGGTATATGGACCGGATGGCTGCCAGATCACGACAAAGGCTGCAGAGGAAATACAGGAAGCAATCAACGGAATCGACATCTTCTCAGGAATCAGAAGGATTGATTTCGAAGAGGGGCTGAGGAGCGGAAAGATTGAATGGATCGATGATGAGACAGTGAATGCATTCATCGACGCAGTATCTGCAGAGTCACTCCTCAAGGACAATGACGGGGACAAGAACCTCTCGATTGTCTACACACCGCTTAACGGAGCTGGACTGAGATGTGTCACTACATGCCTTAAGAAGAACGGATATACGAACATCCACGTGGTCAAGGAGCAGGAGAATCCGGATGGCAACTTCCCGACATGCCCCTACCCGAACCCTGAGATCAGAGAAGCGCTTGAGCTTGGGCTGAGGGATGCAGCAGCTACAGGAAGCGACATCCTCATTGCGACAGATCCGGATTCTGACAGAGTCGGCATCGCAGTCAGAAACAGTGATGGCGGATACACACTCCTTTCTGGAAATGAAACCGGCGTGCTTCTTCTCAACTGGATTGCCACAAGGCGCAATGAGCTTGGCCTGATGCCGGATAAGCCTGTTGCAGTGAAGACTATTGTGACAACAGACATGGCAGCGCGCATTGCAGAGCACTATGGCATCGAGATGCGTGAAGTGCTTACAGGATTCAAGTATATAGGAGAGCAGATCGGCCTTCTTGAGAAGGATGGAGAAGCCTCAAGATACATCTTCGGTTTCGAAGAAAGCTATGGCTATCTTACAGGAAGCTATGTGCGTGACAAGGATGCAGTGGATGGATCAATGATGATTGCAGACATGACAGCATACTACAGGAAGAGGGGCAAGAGTCTTCTTGATGTGCTTTCAGAGCTTTATAAGACATATGGCTATTTCTATAACACCCTCCACAGCTATGAATTTGATGGAGAGGCAGGATTCGAGAAGATGAAAGCCATGACAAAGAAGCTCAGGACCGACTCTCCCAAGGAATTTGCAGGAAGTCCTGTCATCACGCGAAATGATTACCTCAATTCCGTCTCTGTGGATAGAAATGGAAGGGAGACCAAGATTGACCTCCCTGTATCGGATGTCATGAAGTTCATCACGGAAAGCGGCATTTCCGTAGTTGTAAGGCCTTCCGGAACGGAACCGAAACTGAAGATCTATTTCTCAATCAGATCGGATGACAGGGAAAAGGCCGCACAGACTGAAAAGGAACTGAGAGCAGAAGTAGAAGGATTCCTTGGAATCTGAAACAGAAGCTGAAATGTTTTTATCCCTCCGGACTGTGAAAGCAGTTTGGAGGGTTTTTCATAAATATGAATCGTTGATAGAGAATATTCTATCATTTTTTACCCAAATTCCCTGAGAAGGCTCTACCTTCAATGCTTAGCATAAGGTGGAGAAGAATCAGGGACTGTACTTCTGACATGATACGGCTGGAAGATGGTCAAAGCCAGGGAAATCCATTTCTGTATAAGGAATTATATGGTATAATAAGTCATGGACGAGAAGACAAGGAAGGCAAAGAACAAAACAATCGGAGAA
>CASEGX010000011.1 GCA_949287505.1 uncultured Spirochaetales bacterium
ACACTATCTGCAAGCCCCTTGAGCCTTCTGGCGTAATCAAGGGCAGCTTCCGTATCATGAATCGAGCATGGTCCGATCACCGCAAGAAGCCTCTCATCCTCACCGTTTATGATTGCATTCACAGAGCGTCTGAATGAAGAGATTCTCCTCGCCTCCTCTTCTGTCACAGGGCACATGGCCTCCATCTCTTTCGGGGAAGCCAGAGGTTCAATTGAACGTATCCTTAAATCCTGAATGTTTTCCATACAGCTACCGATATTAGCTGTTTTCATCATCCTTGTCCTCTTTCTTCTTTCTCTCCGGATAAAGGAATCGCTTTATCTTCTGCGTCGGAGTACGCTCGAATGGCTTGTCCTGGAGTTTCACACTGGAAATCTTCGAGAATGCCGCAAGCTGTGAGTTCACGTTCTTCCTGATCGATGCGATGTATTTCTCCGCTTCCTTCTGTGCTTCCTGTGCAGAAATCTTCATCTTATCAGCCATGAGCGAGACATCAAGCTTTATGAGAGCAAGAAGACCGCCATCCTCTGGAACCACAAGTGATTCCTCAACAAAATCAATATTGTTTATAAGCGTCTCGATCATCTCCGGATAGATATTCTCCCCGCCCGGTCCAAGTATCATGGTCTTCACACGACCTCTGATCGAAAGCCTGTTCTTTCTGTCCAGGAATCCCAGATCCCCGGTACGGAAATAACCATCTGCTGTGAAAACCTCGCGTGTGAGCTCCTCCTGCTTGTAATAGCCTTTCATCACATTCGGCCCCTTTACGGCAATCTCACCGATTCCTTCCTCGTTTTTGTCGAGAAGGATCACCGAGTCATCGGAGACTACAGGACCAATGAATCCAGGTCTCTGAGCACTGTGTCTGGATCCGCAGCCTGCGACAAGAGGAGAAGTCTCTGTCAGACCGTAGCCCAGTGCATACGGGAAGTGTGCCTCGTGCAGGAATCTTTCCACCTCACTGTCCAGAGGGGCACCTCCGATGCCGAAGAACTTGAGACGGTGCCCGAACGTCGTCATGAGCTTACGTCCGATTGTCCTCATGACAACAGGCCTTGTCAGAGAATTCTTAGAAAGCTTCTCTATCTTGCCCCCTCCTTTCAGAACAGGAAGAACTGCGGCTTTATAGACTTTCTCGATGAGAAGAGGAACGGAGAGCATGACATGGGGCCTTATCTCCGCAAGAGCCGGAATGAGGATGGATACAGCAGGCTGTCTGCCAAGGAAATTGATCTCAAGGCCTTTCATCAGAGGCAGGACCTCTCCGATTGTGAATTCATAGACATGTGCCATAGGAAGAATCGAAAGCACCTTCTCCCCCGGCTTAAGCTTGACATAGACATCTGTCGCTAAATCTGCGGTACGCAGGATGTTGATGTGTGAAAGCTCAACCCCCTTTGAGGTTCCTGTGGTTCCTGATGTGTAGATTATGGATGCTGTGTCCCCCTCTTCAGGTTTCGCCTTCTCGATTTCCTTCTCCCTTATCTTCTGTGTCCGGAGCGGGAATCCTGGGGCGTCCTGGAATGCTACGCCTGCAGGAACGGAAGGAACATGCACAAGATCATCAAGACGGAAAAGGAGAAGGTTCTCTCCCATATCTGCAATTTTCGCATAGTGCTTGATGTTCACAGCAGCACCTTTGGCCCCGCTGTCTCTGAGAATAGAGAGCATATCGCGGGAGGAGAAATCGGGAAGGACAGGAACGGCAACAGCGCCTATCGAGACAATTGAAAGGTACATGACCATCCATTCAGGAGAGCTTTCCCCGATTATGGCAATCCTGTCTCCCTTCTCCACTCCAAGCGACAAAAGATAAGAGGCTGCGGCCTTTGCGTACCAGACAAGCTGGCTATACGTCATGTCATTCTCCTCGCCTGTCCTGAATACCTTATAGCAGGTCCTCTTAGGATAGCGGGAGGAAATTGCATCCATGAAATCAGGGAAAGTATAACCCTTGACAGTCTTCATCCGCAGACCGTCATTCCTCTTTATACGACGACACTCTTTCTCGCTTATTTTCCTGATTTTCCTATTCTTCGCCATCCTGGAATCCCTCAAACATCTCTCCGCGTTCGCAGACTTTACAGAATATACCGGAAGGTATTTCCTTCCTTGCCATTTCTCTTACTATATCAGGTGTGTTGTTGTTTGCGCTCAGGTGAACAAAATAGAGGCTGTCTCCATGCCGTGATGTAGCTTTTGCGAAATCAATTGCCTCCCTGTTCGACAGATGCCCGAACTCGCCCCTTATCCTTTCCTTCAGAAACGGAGGGTATGCGCCGTTATCAAGCATCTCATCATCATAATTCGACTCGATGAACTTAACGCGCGCTGAGCGGGCAAGCTCCCAGGCTTCACTGGGAACCACGCCAGTATCCGTCATCAGAAAGCATCCGATCCCTTCAGCCTTGAATGAATAGCCTGCAGAGCCGTCTGAATCATGGCTTGTCGGAAAGGGCTCCACAGTAAACCCCGGAAGAGTGATCGTATCCCCGAAATCATAAGTACGGATAAGGCTTCTCTCGATTTTCTGCCTCAGCATCACACTCTCATTGCGCAATGCAGAAAGCGATGAGATGTAAACCGGGATACCCAGCTTACGCTGAAGGACTCCGACTCCTTTAGAATGATCCGGGTGAAGATGCGTCAGAAAGAGTGCCCGCACAGTATCGACAGGTATCTCATGCTCAGCCATCTTCTCCGTGATCTTCTTGTATGTGACGCCGTCGTCGATTATGATCGTATCCCGGCCTGTCGTGAAAATATAGCAATTGCCACAGCTTCCTGTGGTAATGACAAGATAATGCATTATTGCTCCTTCCCCCATTTTCATATTATGGATTCATTCCATCGTCCGCAATCGGTATTTTTCTGGTGATTTCTTACCATTTTCCCTTCTATAGCTATCTATTACTACCTCCTTTATTGCAACAAATCCGCCCTTGCGTAATAATTGCCGTATTCCGAGGTGAAGATTATGCAGGATAGAATAAAAGCGATACTCCAGATGGAGCCATCCGATTCAATTGTAAAGGCAGAAGGATGGGTAAGAACGAAAAGAGACAGCAAGAATGTCTGCTTTCTGGAGCTGAACGATGGCTCGTCATTGAAAGGTCTGCAGTGCGTTGTCGATAAAACTACGGCAGATACAGCGCTTCTGGACAGAATAAGCACAGGCGCAAGCATCATAGCAGAAGGAAAGATTGTCCCCTCCCAGGGTGGAAACCAGAAAACAGAGATGGCTGTAGAGAAGCTAACACTTGTCGGAGAGTGCCCTGCAGATTATCCTCTTCAGAAAAAGAGGCACACTGTCGAGTTTCTGAGGGAGAAGGCATATCTGAGACCTCGTACAAACCTCTTCGGCGCTGTGATGAGGGTAAGAAGCTCCATGGCTTATGCCGTGCATTCCTTTTTCCAGGAAAACGGCTTTGTCTACGTGAACACACCGCTCATCTCAGCTTCTGACTGCGAAGGTGCGGGTGCACAGTTCCAGGTCACGACACTGGACCTTGAGAACGTGCCCAAAACCGAGGATGGGAAGGTTGACTACTCCAAGGATTTCTTCGGGAAAATGGCGAACCTGACAGTCTCCGGACAGCTCGAGGGAGAGACATACGCCACGGCAATGAAGAACATCTACACATTCGGCCCCACATTCCGTGCGGAGAATTCAAATACAGCCCGTCATCTTGCAGAGTTCTGGATGATAGAACCGGAGATGGCATTCTGTACGCTTGAGGGCGATATGGAATGGGCAGAGAAGTTCCTGAAGTATGTTTTCTCGACAGTACTTGAGAGAAATGCCGATGATATGGAGTTCTTCTCCAAGTTCGTGCTCGAAGGTGTTACCGACACACTCCGCCATGTCGTGGAGAGCCCGTTCCAGCACATGACATATACAGAGGCCATCAAGGTTCTGGAACCGGAGAATGACAGATTCGAATTCCCAGTCAAATGGGGTGTTGAGATACAGAGCGAGCATGAACGCTTCCTTACAGAGCAGGTTGCGAAGTGCCCTGTCATCGTCACTGACTATCCTAAGGATATCAAGGCTTTCTACATGAAGATGAACGATGATGGAGAGACTGTAAGGGCAATGGATGTGCTTGCCCCACGCCTTGGTGAGATCATAGGAGGTTCTGAAAGAGAGTACCGCTATGATGTCCTTATAAAGCGAATGGAAGAACTTGGTCTCAAGAGCGAGGATTACTGGTGGTATCTTGATCTCAGGAAGTACGGAACCGTACCACATGCTGGATTCGGTCTCGGATTCGAGCGTGCTG
>CASEGX010000012.1 GCA_949287505.1 uncultured Spirochaetales bacterium
CCTTCTTATAGCTCCCCTTATGGGAGCTTTTTTATTCAATTTTTGCTATCCTTTTTTCATTAATATCATTTTTGTTTGTCACGGAAATATATGCAGGTCTCCGATGGCGGAATTCATTTTCCGAGAGCTTTGCAGGCGAGAGGGAGTACTGGACAGGTTTGAAATCTCTTCGGCAGGCGTGAGCAGTGAGGAGGAGGGGAATGACATCTATCCTCCTGCAAAACGTGTGCTTCGTTCTCATGGCATTCCATTCTCATTTCACAGTGCCCATCGCATTACTCAGGAAGAATTCGATGAAAGCGATTATGTTATCGCGCTTGATTCCTCCAATCTCCGGAATCTTCAGAGGAGATTTGGGCAAGATGAGAGGATTCACATGCTTCTCGACAGAGATGTAGCCGACCCCTGGTATACCGATGATTTCGAGACAGCGTATGAAGATATAAACACAGGATGCATGAGGCTTCTTGAAGAGCTTTTAAGTGGTCGAAAGTGATTAATATTGCTATACTTTACTAAAGAGCCCTGCTCAACAGGAGAAAAATAATGGATATTCGCTATTCAACAGGTAAAGAACCTTTCAAGAGAATGAACACGGATGAACTCAGAGACGAGTTCCTCATTCAGGATATCTTCCGCCCGGATGATGTTACAGCGGTGTATTCCCATGTGGACAGAATCGTCACAATGGGTGCCATGCCGGTCAAGGAGACTATCTCCATTGACAAGAATATCGATTGCTGGAAGAACTTCGGAGTCACATATCTTCTTGAAAGAAGAGAGCTTGGTGCTATCAACATCGGAGGAAAGGGAAAAATCATCGCAGATGGTACAGAGTATCCAATGGATCATTTCGATGGTATCTACATTCCTATGGGAACAAAGGAAGTGAAGTTCGCATCCGATGATGCTGCAGCTCCTGCAAAGTTCTATATGTGCACAACACCTGCACATCGCCCGTATCCTATCAAGCTGATTCCTCTCAAGGATGCCATTCACAAGCATCTTGGATCACAGACAACATCTAATGAGAGAACAATCAATCAGTATATCCACCCGGATGTACTCGATACATGCCAGCTTTCCATGGGACTCACACACCTTGAACCAGGCTCGGTATGGAATACAATGCCTGCTCATACTCACGAGAGAAGAATGGAAGTTTACTTCTATTTTGAGATTCCTGAGGATAATGTCGTATTCCACTTCATGGGCGAGCCGAATGAGACAAGACATATCGTCATGCACAATGAGGAAGCCGTTATCAATCCGGCATGGTCAATCCACTCCGGTTGCGGCACATCCAACTATACATTCATCTGGGCTATGGCCGGTGAGAACAGAGCTTACGATGATCAGGATGTACTGAAGACAGACAAGGATCTCAGATAATCCTCAAATTGTCAGGTATACCGCCTCTTATGGGGCGGTATCTTTTTGATGCAATTCGCTTAATCTGATATAAATAGCCATCGGAGTTATTTATGGAAATCAGATTGAGGAACCTGAGACGCAACTACGGGGCTTTGCATGCCGTGGATGATGTCTCTCTTACGATTCCATCCAATACAGTTTATGGTATCATCGGCAGATCAGGTGCTGGAAAGTCCACGCTTGTGCGCCTTGTGTCGATGCTGGAGAAACCGGACCAGGGTGAGGTCTACTACGACGAGAAGAGAGTCGACAATCTTTCCAAGGCAGAGCTCATAGAGGAAAGACGACATATCGGAATGATTTTCCAGACATTCAATCTCTTCTCCTCAAGAAATGCTGCGGAGAACATTGCGTATCCTATGGAGATATGCCATATGGATAAGGAGCATATAAAGAACAGGACGGAGGAGCTTCTTGCTCTTGTCGGACTGGAAGGCAGAGGCAAGGCCCCTATATCCACACTCTCCGGCGGACAGAAGCAGCGTGTGGCCATTGCCCGTGCTCTGGCAACTAATCCTTCCATCCTTTTCTGTGATGAGGCGACAAGTGCTCTCGATCCTCAGACTACACGTTCGATTCTTTCTCTCATCAAAGAGATACAGAAGAAGATGAATCTTACTGTTGTCATGATCACTCATCAGATGGAAGTCGTCCGCGATGCCTGTGACAGGGTTGCCGTCCTCGATTCAGGACATATTGTTGAGGAGGGTCTTGTCTCCGATATCTTCTCTTCTCCGAAATCAGAGGTCACAAAGGACTTCCTCTCTTCCCTTACGAATGTCAGGGAGTCGATGGTACGCTGGTCAAAGGATGGTGGACATTACACGCTGCGCTTCCGTGGTTCAACCACTGATGAACCGATTATCTCATCGGTATCAGCTGCAACGGGTGCTGAGTTCAACATCAGGGCAGCTGGTGTCCAGATTGTCAATGGTGAGGAGATGGGAATTCTGGTTGCGGATATAGGTCCGGATGAGGAGACTGAAAAGAAAGCCGTACACCTCCTCCTGGAAAAGGGTGTTTCTGTCGAAGAAGAGAATAAGGAGGTTATGTAATGGAGGCTTTGCAGTCATTTTTCGATGCCAGAATGTGGAGCCTTGTTGTCTCTGCAACCTGGGAGACAATCGTGATGGTTTTCCTTTCCACCATTTTCTCAATGGTGCTTGGACTTCCCGTCGGTGTTCTTCTTCATGCCACGAACTCAGAAGAGCAGGGAGGAATCATTCCTCACCCTGTTTTCTACAGTGTCCTTTCCCGCATTGTGAATATTCTCCGTTCCTTCCCGTTCATCATACTGATGATTGTCCTTATGCCGCTTTCAAGGCTCATCATAGGTACAAGCATCGGAACGATGGCGACTGTCATTCCGCTTTCCATTGCTGCTGCCCCGTTCGTTGCAAGAATCATTGAGTCAGCGCTCAAGGAAGTCGATCCAGGTGTTGTGCAGGCTGCAAAAGCGATGGGATCCACTAACTGGCAGATAATCCTCAAGGTCCTGATTCCGGAAGCCCTTCCATCGCTTGCCTCCGGAGTCACGCTTACGATAATAAACCTCATCGGTTATTCTGCTATGGCTGGTGCGATCGGAGGAGGCGGACTTGGAGATCTGGCAATCCGCTATGGTTATCAGCGATTCAGTCCCGCATACATGGTTGCTGCTGTCGTCGTGATCATCATCATGGTTGAGCTGATACAGTTCATAGGCGACAGGATAAGCGCACGTCTTATTGCAAAAAGATAAGAAATATCAAGCTGAGGCAAGGCCGGTGGAGATAAGATTCCACCGGTTTTTGTTTTCCGTGGTTTGGATGAAATTCCTTTTTGATTTCAGAAGGCAGAAGAGGCAGCATTGAGGTTTCATGTGTTTCTTTGACGGTGCAGATTCTTGTATTTCTGTATATCGAGATGAGAATAATCTGAAAAATTTTAAGCAATATATTTATTTTCAATATAATAAATTAAATCTATCAAATTTTTGTTTTTAATCTTTTTTGCTTTTCTTTTTGAAAATTTTATTGCATACATTTGCAGTTTTATGCATAATGAAGCCATCAAGAGAAAAGGAGGACATAACATGTTTACAGTATCTTTCATGTCTATGATGATGTCCTCCATGATGATGCCCGTCAGGGCATGACACTTTTATTTTCCACCACATCTTTATCTGTATGATTAGGTTCCCTCACGGGATATATTCTGAACGGTTTTATCCGTAAATTCTGGAGATTTTATATGAAAAAACTTTTTGCTGTTGTTCTGGCTGTTGTAGCACTTGCTGTGCCTGTTTTCGCTTCTGGTTCTGTTGAGTCCGATGATTCGGTTATCAAGGTGGGAGCTACTCCTGATCCACATGGTGCAATTCTCAATCAGATTGCTGACCAGCTTGCTGAAGAGGGATATACGCTCGAGATTGTTGAGTTCACAGACTATGTGACACCTAATGAAGCACTTGCTGCAGGTGAGCTTGATGCCAACTACTTCCAGCACCTTCCGTATCTTGAGTCTGCTTGTGCAGAGAGAGGCTATGATCTTGTTTCTGCCGGCGGTATCCACATTGAGCCTCTTGCAGTATATAGCCAGAAGTACTCATCTCTCAGCGATATTCCTGATGGAGCAACATTCGGTATTCCTAATGACCCGACAAATGAAGGAAGAGCACTTCTTCTTCTTGAAAGCGCTGGACTTATAAAGCTTGCTGACGATGCAGGTCTTGAAGCCGTTCCTTCTGATATCGTGGAGAACCCTCATAACTATGATTTTGCGGAAATCGAAGCAGCATCGCTTCCGAGAATCCTTCCTGATGTAGATGCCGCTATCATCAACGGAAACTACGCAATTCCTGCAGGTCTTATCGCAACACGTGATGGCCTTCTGGTTGAAGGTGCTGAGAGCCCGTATGTGAATGTCGTCGCTGTCCGCTCAGGAGACGAGAACAGCCCGAAGATCCAGGCTCTTGTAAACGCACTTCATAGTGATACTGTAAAGAATTATGTAGCAGAGCGCTATCCAAACGGTGAAGTCATCCTTGTAGACTGATTGAGACCAAGGGGAGAGTGAGGGGCTGTCGCAAGGCAGCCTCTCTTTCTCTGATTTCATGATATAATGACTCCGGAGTTTTCTATGAATGTTCATATCGATATCTCATCAGAGAGCGAAGAGCTTGGGAGAAGAGCGGCAAGAAAGATCGCAGCTTTGCTTAACAGCGCGATAGAGGAGAAAGGTTCTACAAGAATCATCCTCTCTACTGGTAAAAGCCAGTTCGAGACGCTTTCATTCCTGGTCAGAGAGAATGTTGACTGGACGAAGGTCGAGATGTTCCATCTTGATGAGTATATTGACCTTCCAGAGACGCATCCTGCCAGCTTCAGACGGTATCTGAAAGAACGCTTTGTATCCAAGGTGAATCTGAAATGTGCATACTTTGTTGATGGGGAGAGGAGTATTCCATATCTTTCTGAAAAGCTGTGTGAGAAAGAGGTGGATGTCGGAGTCATAGGGATCGGTGAGAACGGACACATCGCATTCAATGATCCTCCTGCGGATTTTGATACAGAAGATGCTTATAAGGTAGTGGTTCTTGATGAGCGTTGCAGGAGGCAGCAGCTTGGTGAAGGCTGGTTTCCATCCCTTGATTCAGTTCCGGAAAAAGCGGTATCGATGTGTGTCAGAAAGATCATGAAATGCAATCATATTGTCTCTGCAGTCCCTCATAAGGTTAAGGCAGAGGCTGTATTCAAGACAATCACTGCCGGTGTTTCTCCCCTTGTTCCTGCCACGATTCTGAAAACGCACCCAGACTGGAGCCTCTTTCTTGATTCTGAGTCCGCCTCTCTTCTCATGCCTCTGTAGCATCGAGCAGCAAAGTTGCCTATTATTTAATGTATGGATATTCTTCTTTATATTTCCATTGCCCTTGAAGCCATAATCATAATAATGCTCATAGTTGTCCTTTCCCGCAAAAACGGAGGGGATGCATCGATTTACCATCTCTCTGGGGAACTTCAGGACCGCCTCTCTTCTTCTATGGAGAGTTTCCGCCAGTCCCAGGAAGAACGGTACAGGACAATGGAATCCAGGCTTTCAGACCTTTCTCTGTCCCTCCGTGGCGGTATGGATGCGATAGCTTCTGCAGAGAAGAAACAGATGGAGCTTTTCTTCACCGAGACAAGGAATCTCAATGAGAAGCTTATCGCTTCTGAGAAAGCATCCGGGGAAGCGACGAGGTTATCAATAGATCAGATGAGGGCAGAGAACTCTGCTGTAATGCAGCGCGTGCTGAAAGAGACTGCTGATCTTATCGAGAAGGTACGTGCCGGTATGGACATGATCCGTCAGGATAATAACAAGCAGCTTGACCTCATACGTGGCACCGTTGATGAAAAGCTTCAGAAGACTCTGGAGACAAGGATCACGGCATCGTTCCAGGAGGTTTCGAAGAACCTTGAATCACTGTATAAGAGCATCGGAGAGATGAACAGTCTTGCAAAGGACGTTGAGAATCTCAACAAGATGTTCTCCAATGTCAAAGTGCGTGGAACATGGGGAGAAGTGCAGGCTGAGAACATTCTTTCCGACATGCTCACACCGCAGCAGTATGTCAGGAATTATTCTCCCGGCAGGAATTCAAGCAGCGTCGAATTCGCCATACGTCTTCCCGGAAAGGAGAATGGCAGTGAGGTGTTCCTGCCAATAGATTCCAAGTTCCCTAAGGAGGATTTCGTCAGATACTCGGAAGCCGTAAGCTGTGGGGATGAGGAGGCGACGAAGACTGCCCTGAAGGAGCTGAGAGCAAGAGTCCTCTCTGAGGCCAGGGATATAAGGAGCAAGTACATAGTTCCGCCGAAGACAACGGATTTCGCCATTCTCTTCGTGCCGACGGAAAGCCTTTATGCAGAATTGCTCCGTATGGGAGATTTTGCTGAGATGCTTCAGCGTGAGTATAAGGTGGTCCTTACAGGCCCGACCAATTTCTCGGCTCTCATAAATTCTCTTCAGATAGGTTTCAGAACACTGCAGATTGAGAAGAATACTGAGAAAATCTGGAAGCTATTCAGAGATCTGAAGACTCAGTTCGTGCGTTTCGGTGAAGACCTGGAGAAGTCTCAGAAGGCTATCGGCGCTGCATCTGACAAGATTGAGGCTGCAGTTAAGAGAAGCAACACAATCAGTGGAAAGCTGGAGAGGATAGAGCTTCCGGAGATTGAGGAAACGACTGTTGATTCACCAATAATGATTGAATAAATATGCACATATTAGCTTTTTATTGACACGATATGCATAAATATGTAGTCTTGTTTGTATATAGGAGAAAATAAAATGAATTTGAAGGGAAGAAGCTTTCTGACACTTAAGGATTATACAAAGGACGAGATTCTGTATCTCATCAAGCTTGCAGCAGAGCTTAAGAAAAAGAAGAAAGGCAAGAGCGTTGATCCTGGTGTGCATGGGCATCTTCTTGCAGGAAAGAATATTGTTCTCCTTTTTGACAAGACATCCACCCGCACGAGGTGCTCTTTTGAGGTTGCTGCCTATGATGAAGGTGCAGGTGTCACATTCCTCACGAATTCCCAGATGGGAAAGAAGGAGTCCCTCGAAGACACTGCAAAGGTTCTTGGCAGAATGTATGACGGTATTGAGTACAGGGGATTCAAGCACAGCGTCGTCGAGGATCTTGCGGCTTTCTCCGGCGTTCCTGTATGGAATGGACTCACCGATGATGATCATCCGACACAGGTGCTGGCAGATTTCCTTACAGCTTATGAGCACCTTGGAAAGCCCCTTTCTGAGATGAAGCTTGCGTATGTGGGAGACGGCAGGAACAATGTCGCGAATGCCTTGATGATAGGCGCTTCGAAGGTCGGAATGGACTATGCTGTCGCAACCCCATCATCCCTTAATCCATCCTCCTCTCTTGTAGACGAATGCAGCAAGTGGGCTGCGGAGAACGGCTCGAAGATCCAGGTCACCGAGGATCCTGCAGAGGCTGTGAAGGGTGCGGATATAATCTATACGGATATATGGTGCTCAATGGGAGAGGAGGACAAGATGGCAGAACGCATTGCCCTTCTCAAGCCTTATCAGGTGACGAAGGCTCTCTTTGAATCAACCGGCAAGAACACTATTTTCGAACATTGCCTTCCGTCTTTCCACGATATGAACACAACCACTGCCGAGATGGTTTATGAGAAGTTCGGTCTTAAAGAGATGGAGGTCACAGATGAGGTCTTCAGAAGTCCTGCTTCCGTTGTCTTTGATGAGGCTGAGAACAGAATGCATACCATCAAGGCCGTGATGGTCGCAACCATTTCCGATACTCTCAAGTTCTGATCATCCGATAGTCCGCAGGATGGACGCTATATCGGCATCTGGAAAAACAGTTCTGAGGTGGCTGAGCAGTCTTTCTCTTGCCTCCTCAGGCTTGTAGGCATCGATTTCTTTCTCGAAATCAGGATAGATTTCCTCTGGAAGCGCATAGCGCGCGATACCCCATCCATAAGGTTTTCCCTCTTTTGTCAGACGGTATTCAAAATCTGAGATCATCATGAATGTGCGCATCTGGAGTCTTGTATTAGAACTGTCAAATGCAGCTTTTGACATTCTGGCTTTCAGGCGGAGATATGTAGACGTCTCGCTCCCGGTTTCCTCAAGTATGGAGTAGATAGTCCTCTCACTCTGTGTGACAAGACCATCGTTGACCATGCCTTCAAAATCATAGCCATCACGTCTGTATGATGAGAGAAGCAGGAAGATGTCCTTTGAGACAAATGAAGGGCGTGAGAGTATGAATTTCCCATACGCGCACCCAGTGTGGTGTATCACGTTGCTTTTCCATTCCCAGACACCTTCACCTTTTGGTGGAAACCATACTTCAGGGGCGGCCATCTCCTCGACGGAGAAACCCGGGATTGCGGAACGGAAGAAGGGTAGGAAA
>CASEGX010000013.1 GCA_949287505.1 uncultured Spirochaetales bacterium
CAATCCAATCCGAACGTTCTCATAATCGACCGCTTCTTCCCGTCGACGAAGATGTGCCCGGAGTGCTGGGCTCTCAATGGGAACATCACGCTTTCAGACAGGATATTCGCATGTGGATGCGGATACACTGAGGATCGTGATACGAAAGCTGCGAAAACACTGCTTCTTGCAGGTGAGCATGAAATAATCTGCACGAGTCTGGAAGGGACTCGTACTCCGGTGGAGCGGATGTCAGGCTTTGGTGCCTCATATGAGGCATGGAAGCGTTCTGCGTCGAAGCCGGAAGCTCCATCCTCAAAGCGTTAGCGTAGGATGGGGTGCTTCACTCTGTAGCTGAACATTCCTTATATAAATACTCAGGATCGATATCACTATCATCCGGCCAAACCACAGATGAGTATGCAGCTCTTGCTTGCAGAAAGAAAGAAATATCTCGCTGCCTCTGATAAACCGGATATTGAAGATTGGGCTTGAAGTCATATATGCCTTTCTTGCCATCAGCAAATGTCAGAAGAAGGGTATAATCTTCTCTTGGGATAACTTCTATAACGCACCACCTAGGCTTTTTGTTCATATCACCCTCCTATTCATTAGCGAAGAGGCTCAATATTAAAAAGCTGTTCATGCTCTTCAGCAAGCCTCCAGTTTACTTCCAATTCATCTTTATGTAACTCTGCCCATGCTGTAATAAGTCTTATCTGTCTCTTTGGCATTTCACCTTCAATAAGATTTCCGTCAAGATCGAACAATGCTTCATAATCCTGATAACATGCATGGAAATGCGGTGGATTATGCTCATTCGTATTGAACATACGAATTAATATTCCATAAAACATTGAAATTGTCGGCCTCGGTAGCCTCCTACTAATATCGTAGGGATTATACATTGAAATATCAATAATCCTCTTTTTGCTTAGAACATTTCTAATAAACCGACCATCTTGTGTGTCAAATAAGGAGATAAATGACTGATAAATCGTTGGTGAACAGAAAATTTCTCTGACTCTTACCGGGCTCCTCTATATATAAAAAAAAGCTTACTATTAATCAAAACAAGATTAAGTATTTTCCAAAGTTGACTAAAGGCAACATTGACCAGAGCAGCTCATCCTTCATTCCCAGCATGTTCAGCATAGAAGGAGAAGGTTCTGCTTCCTCCACTTCTTTCAGCTCAAAGACATTATAAAGCGAATCCATCAGAATACCTGAAGCTCAGATGCTGTTTCCCTCCATCTAGCTAGAACTTTTGTGATTTCCAGCGATTTCATTTGACAGGTGGAATATTCTGAGATAGATTTACATTAACGTTAATGTTGGCGCTGCAGAAGTCATTTAAAAAGAAAAATGTTGTCTGCTGCTTAAAAATCCAGTAAAAATAAAGGAGGGTACAGTCAGCTGAGGATAGATGAGAGGAAATGGGAAGAGGCAGACAGTCAGGCTGAAGGACATTGCAAATAAAACCGGGTATAGTATAAACACGATTTCGCATGCCCTTCGCGGAATGAACGACATAGGGGAAGAGACTAGGAATTATATTCTGAAAACAGCCTCTGAACTCGGATATGTCAAAAATTCCATAGCCCAGTCCATGAGACTTGGATATACAAAGACCATAGCTGTAATCCTCGGAGATATCTCAAACCCCCATTTTGCCATTCTCACAAAGGAAATAGAGAACACAGCCAGTAAACATGGATACTCAGTATTCCTTCTGAACACGAATGAAGATGAGGACCAGGAAGAGACAGCGATAAGGACAGCAATACAGCACAATGTCGATGGAATAATCCTATGTCCTGTCCAGAAAAGCGATAGGAATGTCAGGTTCCTGCAGAAATCAAATATACCATTTGTTCTGATCGGCAGATATTTTCCTGGAATGGAGGGAGTCAGCTATACAATCTGCAATGATGTGAAAGGTGGATATATAGCAACGGAATATCTCATAAGGCATGGACACAGAAGAATTCTGCTGCTTACAGGGCCTTCGCACATTTCCTCGGCAAAGGAACGTCTGGATGGATACAGGGCCGCCCTTTCCGACAATGGTATCGAGTATGATGATTCGCTGGTGATAGAAGTGCCGATCATGGAAACAGATTGCAGTACATTGCTTCCAGAAGATGGCTATACTGCGATTTTCGCTTTCAGTGATATCATTGCATGGTCTGCATGGAAAATCCTGAGAGAGAGGGGAAAGAGAGTTCCGGAAGATGTTTCCATAATAGGATTCGACCATATCCAGTCAAGATTGGCACTACCCTACACCCTGTGCTCAGTTTCTTCTTACAAAGCAAAGATGTCCATAACATCCGTGGAGATGCTCATCTCCATAATCAACGGAAACAAGGATGCAGAGAGCATCATCATCGATACAGACATCGCAAAAGGAGAATCCGTTTCCACAATCAGCTGATTTCTGAACCATGAAGTCAGGAATCATCTTTGATATCAAGCAATTTGCTGTCTTCGACGGTCCAGGAATGAGGGAGACGATATTCCTGAAAGGCTGTCCGCTTCACTGTCCATGGTGCCACAACCCTGAAGGACAGGCTGTAGACCCCGTACTCATGGTATCACATGCAGCCTGTATCCACTGCGGAAGATGCACTTCTGTCTGTCCATCCCCTGAGCATTGCATTCTCTGCGGCCGCTGCATTGCAGAGTGCCCGCTTGGACTCCGGCGTATTGCAGGTGAAGCTGTCACAACAGAAGAACTGGAGAATCGGGTAAGAAAGGATATCGACATATACAAGAAGAACAATGGCGGTATAACGCTCAGCGGCGGAGAACCTCTTATGCAACCGGATTTCGTGATCGAATTCCTGGAAAGGATACCGGATGTAAACAAAGCAATCGAGACAAGCGGATATGCCTCTCCCGAAGTATACGACGCCATATACGACCATCTGGACCTTGTAATACAGGATATCAAAATCTTTGACTCCCGGGAGCATGAAAGGATAATCGGTGCTGACAATACAGCAATACTGAGAAATGCGGAAAAGCTGAAGAAAGGCGATAAACCTTTCATAATCCGGATTCCACTCATCCCGGGAATAACGGATACGGAAAAGAATTACAGCCAGATCGCGGCATTTCTTCAGGACAGCAGGAATCTGCTGCGCGTGGAGCTACTGCCATATGTGAAAGCTGCAGGGGCGAAGTATCAGATGGTAGGACGGAAATATGAACCGGTCTTTTTCGACCCGGAACAGGATCCTGTTATAAACACGGAAATCTTCAGGAAAAGGAACATAAGGTGCATTGTACTATGATGACTGAAAGAATCAGAGAAATGAGAACGTTCTTCGTAACTGACAAGAATCAGAGAGCCTCCTGGCAGAAACCAGCTGACCCATATGCACTGGCAGTGACGATGCATGATCTCAATGCCACTGACAGAGCGGCGAAAAGACTGAGATACGTCCTGGACAACGAGATTCCGGTTGTATACCCATTTGAAAGAATAGCCTTCACCAGGACAATCCAGACAATACCAGAGCTTTTTACAGAAGAGGAGATGGAGGATCTCTCAGAGAGATTCCATATCCATGAGAAAGGAGATGTATGCAATATCAACGTGAACTACAGTCTTCTGATGAAAACCGGTTTCAAGGGAATGAAGGAGAAACTGCAAGGCCTGATCAGCAATTCATCCGATGAGGAGAAAAAGCATTACTGGTCACTGCAGATAGGTATCATTGACAGTGTCCTTTCCCTGATGAAGAGATATGCAGAAAAAGCGGAAGAAGAAGGAAACACAGTTGTCAAAGAGACAATTGAATATCTGCTTGAAAAGCCACCTGTCACACTACTTCAGGCAATGCAGATGTTCAGGATCATACATTTCACGATGTGGGCAGGAAGGAATTATCACAATACAATCGGGCATTTTGACCAGCTCTTCTACCCTTATTACAGAAATGACAAGGACTGCGGCATCCTCAATGATGAAACTGCACTTGAACTGGTGGAGGAATTCTTCCTTTCTTTCAATCGTGACAGTGACCTGTACCCCGGCATGCAGCAGGGAGACAACGGACAGAGCCTTGTACTTGGAGGATACGACAGCGAAGGAAATGATCTGTACAATGAGTTTTCCGACATAGCCATGCAAGCCAGCCTTGATCTGCATCTGATTGATCCGAAGATAAATCTCAGGGTAAGCAAAAAGACACCGCTTGACCGATATATCCTCGGCACGCATATGACAAAGCAGGGACTTGGTTTTCCTCAGTATTCCAATGATGATGTGGTAATAAAGGGTCTTGTCGATCTTGGATACAGTCCAGAAGATGCAGCCAGCTATGTGGTTGCAGCATGCTGGGAATTCATCATCCCCGGAAAAGCGATGGATATCCCGAACATTGCAGCTTTCAGCTTTGCAGAATCAATCAGGAAAGCAACAGTTGACAATCTGTGTTCTGCAAAGACATTCAGTGATTTTCTCAGGAAAGCAGATGAGCAGATCGCAAAAGATGCCAATGCTCTGATTGACTCGATAAAGGAAGTTTATATCTTCCCTGCCCCATTTCTCACATTGATGATTGATGGCGCTGTTGAAAAAGCAAAGGACATCTCACTTGGAGCTGAATACAACAACTATGGAATCCACGGTACAGGAATCGCAACTGCAGTAGATTCCCTTGCCGAGATAGAGGAACACATCTATGAAAAAAAGGATATGAAAGCGGAAGATCTCATCAATGGAATTGAGACGAATTTCGAAGATGATGAGCGGATGGGAAACATACTCAGATACGATAAGGAGAAGCTGGGCAATGATACTGAACTCACCAACCGTCTTGTCTCGCACCTCCTGACAACTTTCGCAGAAGCCATCAAAGGAAGGAGGAATGAACGAGGCGGAATATACAGACCGGGAACAGGGTCTGCAATGTATTACATATGGCACTCGGCAGAACTTGGAGCAACCCCAGATGGAAGAAAGAAGGGAGAAGTAATACCTGCAAACTACTCACCTTCTCTCTTCTCCAGAGTTGATGGACCGGTATCAATAATCAAAGCCTTTGCTTCCCCCGATCTGTCAAAGGTCATAAACGGCGGACCGCTGACAATCGAAATACATGATACTGTGTTCCGCAATGATGAAAGCATCGAGAAAGTCGCAAGACTGATAAAGACATATATCGATCTTGGCGGTCATCAGCTGCAAATCAACACCGTCAACAGAGACACACTTCTGGATGCCCAGAAACATCCGGAGAACTACCGGAACCTCATCGTTCGCGTATGGGGCTGGAGCGGATATTTCGTCGAACTCGACAAATGCTATCAGGACCACATAATAGCGAGGATCGAGCTTGCTGTATGAGAGAGAAAGTGAAAATCATTTTTGTTGACAGTTCAGATGGCATAACTTATCCTATATTTACATTAACGTTAATGTAACGTTTACAGATGGAGAAACAATGAAAAGAAACCAGTTTCCGGAATACAATGACAAACTTGTTCAGAAAGACAGAATATTCACTCCGGTCAATGGAGTAACCCTCAACGGAGGAATCTTCAAAACCATCTTTGATAACAATATAGGATTTCTGAAACAGTTCAGGATAGAGGATCTCTCCTACTGGTTCGATATCAAAGCAGGCAGGGAAGCAAAGGGAAAACCGTTCAGAGGACACTTTGAGGATAACCTGAAAGGACAGACTGCGTACCAGCTTCTGATGGGTGCAGGGAATGCTCTCCGATGGACGCAGGATGAGGAGCTTGAGAAGCTTCTCAATGAAGTTCTTGATGTGATTGAGAACACAGCCGAAAGCGATGGTTACTGCATGGCAATTCCAAAGAGCGAATTCCCGAGAAACGAATATCCTCATTATGTGAGAATATGGCTCACATATGGACTGATTGCGGCATATCTCTCCGGACATGACCGGGCCCTCAGCATCCTCGGAAGATGGGAGAACTGGTTCAACTCCTCCCGCGAGCTTCCGATAATCAAGTATCTCGAGCTTGCATATCAGGGAATTGTTGCCTCAACAGCGGCCTACATGACTCCTATCGGTACCGAGAAGGACCTTGAGACTGTTGAGAAGTACTACGAGGAGGACTGGAGACTGGCCCAGTTCTCAAGAGAAGAAAAGGACTGCATACAGACAAGATTCCAGCCAGGGCAAGAGCCGCATCCACATGGCAGTGAACTGGAAAGCCTTGAAGGCTATCTCGACATGTTCAGAGCAACCGGCGCCTATTACTATCTTGATGCAGTCCTCGGAGCTGTCGATATGTACCGGAAGCACTGGCAGCACGTCGGTGGCGGCATTGTCATGTGCGAGTTTCTCAAGGCAACGGAAGGATGTAACACGCTCGATCCAAGAAGACCCTACAACGAACTCTGCTGCTCATCATTCTGGCTTCACATATTCCAGCGGCTTCACCGCTTATTCCCAGATAACGAATACTACGTATCTGAAATAGAGAAATCCTTATACAATGTCGCATTTGCAGATCAGGACGGAGAGAGCAGCATAAGATATTTCGCTGTTCTTGAAGGAACGAAGGTAAAAGGACAGGTCAACAGCTGCTGCACTGGCGTAGGAACAAGGATATTCGGATCTCTGCCGGAGTATATCTTCAGTATCGCAGAGGAGGATGTGTACATAGATCTTTTCGCCTCCGCGACTCTCAGCTACGGAACTTATGCCCAGATAACAATGGATACCGATATGCCATATTCTGGCAGTGTCAGGATTTCCGTGAAGAATGTGACAAAGCCATTCAGGTTGCACATACGTATTCCTGACTGGGTTCCGGCACCTTTCACGATCTCAGGAAAATGTGTCCAGCCTGGAAGCTACGCAGAATTCCCTGTTGAAAGTGATACTGAATTCAATTTCACGCTCAGCATGCAGTTCAAAGTCCACTACTACAGCGGAGAAGCGACATTCCGGAACAGAAACCGTGTCTGCTATACATATGGACCAATGCTCATGGCTTTCGTCGGAACTGATGATTTCCCATACACAGGGACAGAAGGAATCTCTCTTGAGAATTTCGATACTGATGACATCTACAGCTTCATCGAGGAAACGGACAAGCCGCTTGTATGGAAGGTGAAGGGAAAGGAAGCGCTACTGAAACCATATATGGATATTATGCAGGATGAAGGATTCGTCGTTTATCCGGTATGCAGATAAAAGGAGGAAATTCAATGAAGAAGGTACTTTGCGTTCTATGCATAATGCTATGCGCACTGTCAACAATGTTCGCATCTGGAAGCACTGAGACTGCAGCTGACAGCGATCGCCCGGTAGTCAGAGTCTACTGCGGGTGGGCTGAGACCCAGCTTCCGAACTGGAGAGGACTTGTAGAGGAATACAACAGCAACCCAGACAATCCGATCACAATCCAGCTCGAGTTCTTCGGTTCAAGTGGATACTTCGACAGACTGAATGCTGAATTCCTTGCAGGTGATCCACCAGAGGTTTTCCAGCTCACAAAGACCGTATTCAACGAATACAGTGCTGCAGGAAGGCTCTATGACCTTCGTGATTATCTCGCGGAAAGAGGACTGAGCGAGACACTCAACAAAGGTGCTCAGGCATGGGCAGGTCCACTTGTAAATGAGACAGGCGGAGTCTATGGTTTCCCAGATTTTGCAAATACCAGCTGTATTTTCTACAACACGAAAATGTTTGAGGAATACGGAATCGAAGAACCAACAGACATGGAAAGCCTCAGAGAAGCGGCAAGAATCCTCAACGAACATGGAAAGAAAGCTATTGTCACAGGTGCAAGTGACTGGTGTGCAACAGACCTTCTTGCCAAGGTTCAGGCTCAGCTCTGCGGTACGGACATCCTCATAGATGCTTATCTTGGAAAAGCAGCATACAATGATCCTATTCTCGTGGAAGCTCTCACAATTGTCGACAACATGGTAAAAGAGAACATCATCGATCCATCCAGTGCGGATTACAATGATGATGAGGCCATTGCTGAATTCGTAAGCGGAAATGCCGGTATGTACACAGCACATACTGCCATGACAGCTCCTATCGACTCGATGGCAGCAAGCATGCCTGGTTTCGAATACAACATCATCAAGAACATTGATTTCGTTGAAGACCCACTCATCAGCGTTCCTGTAACCTGGGGACAGATGTGGTGTGTTCCTGCCGACTGCGACAACATCGACGGTGCTCTTGAAGCACTCACCTATCTCTTCGGAGAATATGTTGCAAACGATACAGTCGAGAAAGTCGGAAAGATCTACAACGTTGAAAGCTGGAACAAGAATCTTACACATCCGGCACTCAGGACAGCTGTAGATTATCAGATGCCATCAAGTGCGACAGCTGATTCCTTCTATCTTGTTGATATGGTATCAAGCAAGGTCCTTGAGAACCTCAACAGAGGAATCCAGCAGATGATCCAGGGAAGACTTACACCTCAGGAAGTACTCGACACTGCCCAGCAGACATGGCTCGATGAGCAAGCCCAGAGACAGTAAGGAGTGAAAACCAACGGATCTGGCTCCTTCCGGGGCCAGATTCATTTATTCAGGGAGCAAAGAGTTTGAAAAACAGCAGAGTAAGAGAAAACTACAGACTTAAATGGTTCACGATATTCCTGGTTCCGGCTCTGATCATCTACACGATGTTCTGGGCTGTTCCGATTCTTTCCACATTATCTTTCAGCTTCACCAACTGGTCTGGAATCACAGCATTATCAGATGCGGATTTCGTCGGCCTGAAAAACTTCAAGCAGATGGCGGCAGATCCTATTTTCATTCAGAGCCTGAAGAACAATTTCCAGTACGGAATTGTAATGGTAATTGCTGTTCCGCCTTTGAGCTTCTTCATAGCTTATCTTCTTGATACCCATGTTCCTTTTAAGAAATTCTTCGGATTCATGGCATATATTCCAGCAATCCTTCCATCGGTTGTAGTAATGCTCCTGTGGAGATGGATCCTTAATGCCCAGTATGGACTTGTAAATACATTTCTGAAAGCAGTAGGACTTGAGCAGTTTGCAATCGGATGGCTATCAAATGTGGACACCGCCCTGTGGGCAGTCACATTTGTATCAATATGGAAAACGGTACCGACTTATACAATACTCGCACTTGCAGGACTGCAGCAGATTCCTAATGAATACAAGGAAGCAGCAATCATTGACGGCGCAAATGAATGGCAAAGGATAATCCAGATAATCATCCCATCGATGCGCGGTGTCTTCTACACGATATTCACACTCGTGATCATTGATGTGTTCAGGGTATTCGAACTTGTATACATCATGACGGATGGTGGTCCTGGATACTACTCGACTGAGATGCTTCTGACATATATGTACAAATCCAGTTTCTCAAGCTATATGGCGGGTTATGGCTCGGCAATTGCCACGACAACCATACTTATCGTACTTGTGATCACAGCACTGAACCTGAAATTCTCAGCGAAGTCAAATGAGGATTGAGCCATGAAGAAAATAATCGGAAAAACACTAATCGCAGTCTTCCTCATAATACTGATGATTCTCACGCTGGGACCGCTTGTATGGACAGTGATCTCATCCTTCAAGACAGCTGGTGAACTGATGCTCCGGCCCTGGTCAATGCCGGCAACAGCGCAGTTCAAGAACTATGCCGATGCATGGAGGCTTGGAAACTTTGAAACATACTTCATGAACAGCATAATCATTACAGCCGTTTCTCTGTTACTGATGATACTTTTCTCTGCAATGGCCGCGTTCGGGCTCAGCCATTACAGGACAAGACTCAATCATGCGACACTTCTTTACCTGCTTTTCGGACAGATGATAAGTGCCGCAATGGTTATATTCCCGCTTGTCATAATCCTGCAGAAAATGAATCTCACGGACTCTTATCTGGGTATATGCCTTGTCTATACCGCGGGAGGAATTCCATTTTCCGTATTCGTACTTACGAATTTCTTCAAGACAGTTCCGCAAGGCCTTTTTGAGGCTGCCCAGATTGACGGCTGCAGTGAGGTGAAGCAATTCGTATCAATTGCCATACCATTAATCAAGAGCGGACTTGCAACGGTATTCCTGTATCAGTTCATGTGGGTATGGAATGAGTTCACAATTGGCTTCACATTAATCAGATCATCTTCAATGAGAACGCTTCCAGTCGGTCTCTACACTTCGGTTTTTGGTGTCTTACAGACGAACTATGTCGTGGCTTTTGCCGGTACGGTCATTGTCAGCATACCAACGGTACTGATTTATCTGGTCTTCCAGAAATATCTTGTAAAAGGTCTTCTGGCAGGTTCCATAAAGGCCTGACAGGAAAGCCCATATACGCTTACGGCCGTTTCGTTAATGTTTCAGAGAAGCGGCCGTATCCGGATCTTAGCTTAGACAAGAGCTTTTAAGTAACTCTGACCCCTCCCACTAACACAGGTATCATGTGTAAGGAAAAGGCCGGGCGGAAGCATTCGGCCAGCTCTGTTTTTCTCCCAGCTGATTACTAAGGATTGTCTTTAACAGCAACCGCCTTTACTAAAAGCATCATTGGCCGTCGCAGTTCATCCTTCATTCCCGGCATGTCCAGCATGGAAGGAGAAGGCTCTGCTTCCTCCACAGCTTTCAGCTCAAAGCCATTGTCAAGAAGGCCCATCAGAATTCCGGTAAGTGTATGATGCTGTTTTATCACATCACAGCCAAGGAAATGTGTCTTACGTTCTCCTGGGTAAAAATAATTATCCACAGGCCAATACATCGGGTGTCCATCCCTGTCATATATCCAATCCTGATTCACACCTGCTGTGAAAACGGGATGCTCTATATTGAAAAGGAAAACTCCGTTCTGTCTGAGTGTCCTATGCACTTTTCTGAAAACACTCACAATATCTTCGATGTAGTGCAATGCAAGATTCGACACCACAAAGTCCCATGAGCTCTCCGGATATTCATACTCCTCGATTCCGCAGACACGGTACTCGATTCTCTTCCCCGGATTACGCTTTTCCGCCTCTTCTATCATCTTCCGGCTCAGATCAATACCAAGCACCTTACGAGCCCCCTGCTCCTCTGCGTAGTGGCAATGCCATCCGTACCCGCAGCCGAGATCAAGAATATCCTTATCCTTGAGATGCGGAAAGAGATGCTTCAGCTGATGCCACTCTCCTGCCGCATATAGGCCGTCCCTGCTACGCGGCATTTTTGCATACTCGGAAAAGAATCCATCGTCATCATACACACTGTGCATCGCTCTCACCCTCCATTGCCCTCAGCTCGGGCATGACCATATGCCTCATTGAAAGATATGCAGCAAGGCCTCCGATTACATTGCTAACAGGTTCTGCAAGCATTACCCCATTAACACCGAAGAAATAAGGCAGGATGATTGTCAGAGGCACCACGATGATCACCTTTCTGAAAAGAGAGAAGAATACTGCCTGTTTTGCCTTCCCCAGTGCTACGAATGTCTGCTGCCCTGCTGTCTGGAAGGCCATGAAGAAGAAGCCGAAGAAGTATATTCTCATAGCTTCAGCAGAGGCTTCTATCATCAGGGTATCCTGTGTGAAAAGCCTTGCCATCGCATGCGGGAACAGTATGATAACAATCCAGGCAATCATTGCATATGTAAAGGTGCAGACAAGAGTGAAATTGCTTGCCTTTATGGTCCTTCTGCCATTTCTTGCTCCATAATTGAAGCTCATTACCGGGCTTGCTCCTCCTCCGATACCGTTCATTACCGTGTTATAGACCTCACGTACGGAATTGAGGATTGTCATCACGCCGACATAAAGATCACCGCCCCATAGGAATGCACACTTGTTACAGACGAGCTGAACAACGGAATTCGTTGCGCCCATTGTAAAGCCGCTTGTACCAAGCGCTATTATCCTGCCGCAGCGTTTAAGTCCGAGGTGCATATCCTGCAGCCGGAGCCGCAGCTCAACATTCTTTCCGCAGAGAAAACCTACCGCGAAAACGCATGATACTGTCTGACTGAACACCGTCGCGATTGCAGCCCCTCTGACCCCAAGACCGAAAACAAAGATGAGAACCGGATCAAGGACAATGTTTATCACGGCACCAATGATGACAGTCATCATGCCGATCATGGCAAAACCCTGACTGTTAATGAACGCGTTCATGCTGAGTGTCACCAGGACGGGGATAGTTCCAAGCGAGTAAATCATCAGGTAATCACGGGCAAATGGATACGTTGAATCACTGGCCCCGAAGGCGTAGAGAATGGGCTTGTTGAATACAAGGACAATGAGCATAAGGACAAAGCCTGTAAGGACAGAGAGCGTGAATGAGTTTCCCATGACAAGGGATGCCTCTCTCATATCTCCCCTGCCCCTTGCCATGGCACAAAGAGGTGCACCGCCATTAGGGCCATAAAGCTTTGCGAATGCGCTTATCAGGGAGATAACAGGAAAACACAGGCCAAGTCCTGTAAGAGCCAGAGAACCGTTCTCTGCAAGATGCCCGATATAAATCCTGTCGACCATGTTGTAGAGAAGATTCACAAGCTCTGCCACAATAAGAGGCATAGAGACTCTGAGAATGAGCGCAGATACTTTGCCCTTTGAGAAATCAGATTGATGGATTTTCACATTATTGCCCTTTTCCGCCGATTATATTCCCAAAAGAAAAGAGCAACAATGACAGACAAATCAGAAACTGTAACCGACACTCACCCTGAAACCAAGCCGGTCAAGAGCGGTGGCAAGCTCTGCCGTAAATCCTCCTGTCTCAACGCCGAATGAAAGCATCCTACGTCCATACTCGGCAAAGAGCATCAGGCTATCCGTAAGATCATACTCGACACGGGCTTTCAATATGGTCCAGAAATCATAGCTGTATCCGTCAATGAGGTGACCAACTATGAGCTGATCAAAGATGTTGCATATACCGGCCTCAGCCCTTACCGTACCGTAATCAAGGAGGACGGTCAGAGTAGCATCAAACGGCTCAAAGTAGAAATTCCTGTCATGATGGAAGGCAAATGAATCCATGAAATCCGCAGCAGTGAAATACCAGTATGTCTGAACAGAAGGGATGTGCAACAGGTCAAAGGACAGTGCGATCTCATCATTTATTCTGTAGAGCATGCCGAGGTTGAGATCCAGCCCGACTCCAAGATAGAAGATGTTCGATGCAAGAAGGCTGAATGGATTACCGCTAAGACGTCCTTCGATATAATCAGCATTCAGGAAGCTTGAGCGGAAATAAAGCTGAGGGCTTGCGGAGAAACCTACAGACAGAACGTCCTCGTAAAGATAGAGCGCGTATCCGATATCTCCACCGGCAGAGAGGCCGAATTCATTTCCGTATGTATACTGAGGCACAGACATCTGAGAAAGAAGCGATGATGCACCATCGAAGAAGAAATTGACGTTCCAGTGCCAGCCGAAGCTGTTCTTCACCTCTCCTCCGCCCATTGCAAGATCCATTGTCATTCCGCTTGTAATCAGAGAGGAAGGGAATGATACAAGCTCACGTCTGAGAATACCGGCGACAGCCCTTGCCCTGTTCGCATCATCGAGTGTGTCAAAACGCCCACCTTCCTTGAAATACTGTCTGATGAAATATGCAGTTTCTGTGGCAGTATTTCCCTCCGAAGGGAATCCTGGATCGAAGAACATGGCTTCCTTAAAACTGTCATAGTTATCAGCAAGGTAATCATCGGAATATCCTTCCATGGCTGTCATGAGATAATCTGCAGCCTTCTGAAGCTTACCTACAGGATCTGCAAGGAAAGAAAGCCCGTCTATATCGCTGCCGAAGGAGGCATCGATTGAGAATCGTGTCTTCTCATCAATCTCGACGAGAAGACCAGGGTGCCTGACCCACTTCTGTGTTTCCCTGATGCCTGGTGCTGGAATAGCGGCAGCAGAGAGAGTGGAAACTGCAAACAGCATAACTGTAAAACAAATCAAAAGCTTTCGCATCCTCACTCCTCCATTGCAAGCACGAAAGTGTATGCCGCATTATCCTTACCGAAAAGCTCTTCATCCGGCTCGATGTTCTTTCTTATATAACTGTTGCCGATAGAAGCCATGCTGTCCCCGCCCGTGATCTTATTGAAAAACACAAGATATGCATTTCCGCTCACATCTTCCACAAGGTTGTAGCTAGATGTAGTGATGGCATCTGTAGTCAGACCTGGAATTCCTCCCTTTGAGACAGCCTCCGCTGTATAGGAA
Organism: uncultured Spirochaetales bacterium; assembly: GCA_949287505.1. GTDB lineage: Bacteria > Spirochaetota > Spirochaetia > Sphaerochaetales > Sphaerochaetaceae > Ornithospirochaeta. Next base: position 14,160 of record CASEGX010000013.1, read on the forward strand.
TCCGAGGAAGCCTCATAGGAAAGCACTGCCCAGTTATAAACCTCAGCAAACTCATTGAAATTCCATTTGTTGTTGTTCCATCTGTAGGCAACCTGGTACGGCTTGTTCCCGTCCGTATAGTCAATGCGTTCTCCATACGGCACTTCCCCGTCAATGAGCGGAGACATTCTTATGGTAGTGCTGTGAGTGGTGTTGAACGGATCATCTGGAGAGGCAAAGAAATAGTATTTTGAAAGGGAATCCGGGTTGGTTTCCTTGGCGAACTTAACATCCACCACGAACTTGTCCATAAAGCCTTTTCCGGGATCCTTGACAGGGCTTTCATATATATATGTGCCGATGAAATCCTCTGTGGTGAAAGCTTCAACAGGAATCTCTGTCTCTCCTGCAATTATCCTTCCGCCCATGTACGCAGTATCGCTGCTGAGACCGGTGATGATGAGCTCCGCCTCATTTCCATTGCCTGTAGGCCTCAGTTCAAGCTGTGCTGTAGGCACATTGATGAGATCCAGGGTGAACAATGAGGCACTGACTCCATCTGCAACAGGCAGCGTGATCTTATAATGCTGCCTCATAACGACAGGAGCGGACACATCAAGCTCATCAAGAGGGACTGTGAATGCCACATTCTGGCTTATGATTCTGCCATTTTCTCCTGTTGCTGCGGCATAGAAGATACCGGAATCGAAACCTGAATAGTCAGATAAATTGAAAGTCCATGAGGTTCTGCCATTGATGAGAGCGGATGCAAGGATACCTCCTGTTTCTTCATTGACAATTTCGAGCTTGTCATATCCTGCAGGAATATCTGAAACGGAAAGGCTGCTTCCGGAAATGCGGAGATCCATGACTGAATCCTCTGAATACGCATCTACGGTTACACTCCCTGCATCGGTACCGAAAACACCGTCATCTGAATATGCATGATAAAGCGTGATCTCAGTCTGTCCTGATGATATTCCTTCAACAGTGAATTCAGAGGTGTTGAATTCTTCCTCCTCGCCTTTTTCAGTGACGACCTTGTAGAGCATCGTGTAATCCAGCTTATCTGAAAGAGGCGCATTCATAATCGCAATCTTCACAGAGTTCTCCCCTCTTTCCACGACATAGCCTTCGGGTTTGACGCTGTTGATATCCACACGCCCATATCTGGCAGTCTCCGTCGAAACAGATACCCATTCAGGATTCTCCACCGCAGAAGGATTGAGACTCTTTGAAGCCCATATTGTTATCTCATACTCATCTTCCTCTCTTTCGGGGAAGGGAATGGACATGCTGTAGACTCCGCCTTCATGGAATGACACTCTTCCCGTAATAGGGTTTTCATCATCATTGAAGGTGTATCCATATGAACGGGCTTCATCGATGGCATTGAATGTTGCCGTGATACCCCTCTCATTCCAGGAAGCCTGCAGATCAAAACTCTCACTGTCTGCCACGATTCCCGGGACCTCCAGTTCTCCATATTTCACCGGAGAGCAGGAAGTAAACGCAAGGGAAAGCATAAGGAGGATGAACACTCCTGAATTAATCTTCTCTTTCATCGGTACCTCGGGCTCATGGTATGACATCGGGGTATACATTGCAAGGAATTACGGACAAGTGAGATATTCCATTGGCTATTTCTCCTCTAGAAGCGTATCATTTCATCTATGGATACAAGACTCAAGCCACTATTCACACCCTGGAAAATAGGGAATTGCGAGATAAAGAACAGAATAGTCCTCACAAGCATGGGAGGAACGGATCTTTTCGGATGGATGGAAAAGAATCATTTCGACAAGGAAGGCGCCCGCTTCATCATGGAGGTCGCAAAGAATAATGTAGGGCTCGTGCTTCCAGGCTGTCAGCCAATCTACAATCCGATGTTCGGACAATGGCTGCACAAGAACAAGAAGATGTACCGTGATCTCGCCGCATGGATGCCGGAGTTCCACAAAACAGGAGCAAAGCTTTTCATCCAGCTGACTGCAGGATTCGGACGCTCGTTCACGATAAGCAGCATGATGGAAATGCTCTATACGACACCCGTTATAAGGACTCTGTCAAAGCCATTCATGAATCTGGACAAGATAACAGCTTCTGCAAGCCCCTCACCTAACCGCTGGTCTGACAAAGTACCATCGAGGGAGATGACACGGAAGGAAATAGACCAGATGATCTATTCCTTTGCAGAGAGCTCAAGGCTCCTGAAAGAAGCAGGTGTTGACGGGGTGGAGATTCACGCTGTGCATGAAGGCTATCTTCTTGATCAGTTCACACTGCCTTATGTGAATAAGAGGACGGATGAGTATGGCGGATCAATGGAAAACAGATACCGTTTTGCAACGGAGATCGTCAAAGCCATCAAAGCCAAATGCGGCAGTGATTTCCCTGTATCCCTCAGATACAGTGTCATATCCAAGACAAAAGGCTTCAGGATGGGAGCACTTCCGGGAGAGGATTACAAGGAAGTAGGCAGGGATATGGCAGAGTCAGAGAAAGCTGTCCGTCTGCTGCAGGATGCCGGATACGACATGCTCAACTGTGACAATGGTACATACGATGCCTGGTACTGGGCACATCCACCTATCTACATGCCTGAAAACTGCAATCTCGAGGATGCTGAGCATATAAGGAATTTCACAGACATTCCTGTCGTGGCTGCTGGCAGGCTTGATCCGTTTGTAGCGGCTAAGGCAATCGAGGAAGGAAAGCTGGATGGCGCAGGATTTGCAAGGCAGTTCCTTGCAGACCAGGAATGGGTCACGAAGCTCATGGACGGCAGAGGTGATGACATAAGACCATGCATACTCTGCCATAATGGCTGCTTCAACATGTGCCATTACAAAGGAGTCCCGAATGACCAGGATCTTATGGACAGCCTCCATCTTGCACGCTGCGCGGTCAATGCAGAGACAATGCAGTGGAACAAGCATTACATCAAACCGGCGGCAAAGAAAAAGACTGTGGCAATAATCGGTGGCGGCATCGGAGGAATGGAATGCGCAAGGGTTCTAAAACTCAGAGGTCACAATCCTGTGATCTATGAGAAAGCAGATAAACTGGGAGGAACATTCATACCAGCCAGCGCGGAATCCTATAAAGGCAAACTCAGAGATCTTCTGGCATGGTACAGAAGAGAAATGACAAGGCTCGGAATCGAAGTGCATCTCAATACCGAAATAACAGACACGCACTCACTGGGTGCAGATGATGTGGTCATCGCTACAGGCGCAAAACCAAGGAAGCTGAATATTCCGGGATTCGATAAGACAATCGAGGCCTGCGAATACCTCAATGGCAAGGAAACAGGAAACCGTGTTGCAATCATAGGCGGTGGCCTCACAGGATGTGAGATCGCTTATGAGCTTGCACTTGAAGGTAAGGATGTCACTATCATCGAGATGAAGGATGATCTCATTGCACAGAAAGGAGTATGCCTTGCAAACAGCTCATATCTGAGGGAATGGTTTGCTCTTCATAAGACACCGGTCTATCTTGAAGCAACTCTGAAAGAAGTGAGGGATGCATCAGTTGTCATAGCTCAGAAAGACGGAGAGGAAAAGGAAATACCAGCAGATAGCATCATAAGCAGCGTCGGCTATATTCCTGCACCTCTTTCCGGAGCAGATAAGTCACACCTTGTCGGTGACTGCCTTTCTGTAGGAAATCTGAGAAGTGTCATCTGGCGAGCATACGAAGTTACAATGAAGATATAGTGCAAACAAAGCTCTGGATCCGTGAAGATTTTCGGCATGTCTGATGATTAACAGGAGTCATTCTGACTATGCTGAGAATCTGTCATCGGCAGCCCGGATACAGTGCAGGCTTGTAGTTACAGAAGAAAAAACTAAAAAGCTGTCAAAAACATCTGGACGATACCTATAGGAGACCTGATGGGATTATCCCTCGTCATATAAGCTGATAACTTGTATATGACCGGAAGCCATCAAGGCCTGTAATCCTGTGTCCTTTCCGCAAGCTTTGTCCTGTATCTGACCAGTGTCAATTTCTGTGTTCTTGAATGGACATTACGCTTATCCGTCCATTCTATTTTTTCATCTCCAATGAGTTCTGAAATCACTCTTGAAAGTACGTGGGAGGATCTGGACACTCCGATTTTATTTGCAAGATCGCGTAGTGAAAGATCCTCCATTTCAAGCTCATCCAGAACAGCATTCTTCATATCTCCTGCCCTTTTCAGTGAAGGTTTATCAGGGACGGAGCCTTGTGGCTGAGAAAGAAATGCTCTGTGAACAGGAAGGATAACACGGAAATATGTCCTTTCATCATCTGTCTTGAAAACGGGAAAGGGAGAACCATTCTGCGCCATTGCCTTCAAAATCCTTGGCATACCGGTGTTCCGCCCCTCGACAAGCCTGAGCTCCTTCAGGAAATCCCCTATTCGTCTGTTTCTGTAAATATCTGAAATCATATGGCCAGACTCTATATCCTCTGATGAGATGGAGATGTCAGGACCAGGGATGCTGAGAATCTCAAGAGCATCCGGCGTAACAGTGACAGTTATGGGTTCATGTATCTGGTAAGACTTATGATACACAGCATTCGCCAATGCTTCCTCTACGGCAGTATATGGAAAGTTATAATTACGCAGGGCTTCTGCCCTGTCGGAGAACTTTGTCACCCTCTCCTTGATGATATAATTCCTGATATACGCAAGAGCATCAGAAAGCTGCCGGTCCAGAGGGCCTGTGAAGATCTTCTCAGTCATTCCGATTCCTGTAGGATCCGGTTTATCAACGACCTCAATACGTGCATATGGAAAGAAGTCATCAGGGCGCTCTGAAAAGAACATGAGGCCGGCATTTACAGGTTTTCTGAATTCGGCAGGTCCCCTGATAATCCGCATCGAAGAAGCCGTCTCCTCGACAGGTTTCTCCAACGAACTCTCATAAAGCCCACTGTCTATACGTCTGAGGAAATCTGAAATGAGGCCAAAACGTAAATCACTTATTTCCGCATTTGGATTCACACGGTCATCAAATGGATTGGAAGCCGAGGCTTCAAACAGCCTGCGTTCATCATTTCTGTTTGCTTTTATGGTGCTTCCAAGCTTTCTTATATAATAAGCTTTCTCATTTCTACGAGATGAAAGAGAAACAGGACACTTATATGGCCGGTCATATCCGCCAGGTACCCATATCACAAAAATATGTTTTCCATCCAGAAGAACATCTTCCGAAACAGGGATGAAGCGTGGTTCTATGAGATTGCATATATTCAGCAGTTCCTTGTTTATTGAATCTATAGAAGATGCCTCCACCCCATCAACAGGTCTTTGCGGTCTTCCGTTATTATCCGAAACACCAATTATGATATAACCACCACCGCTGTTATCAACATCATTTGCAAAAGCACAGACAGAATGCAATACAGCTTCAGGATTCCATCCGGTTTTGTACTCAATTCTTGTATTCTCGACAGTTCCGGACCCCATGACAGACTCAATACTAACTGGTAATGACATACTCCTCCCCTTATTGTGTCAAATTTTGTGTCTAACATTCTGTCAGTAAAAGATTACCATGAAATTGCTAATCCCATAAAGAAAAACTGACCTATGAATAAATACGCCACGAACCATCCGAATGGACAAAATCAGAGATTATAATTTCGATTTCTGGCATGATTTGCCAAAAATCTGATTTATAATCTCAAAAAACATGTCTATATTTCCATAGATTGCTTTTACTTGCATTCCTATGAAAACCTTCTTCCTTCAAATCATTTAATGATCACATCAGACCAGATGCTTATGTACAACAGCCAGATACTTATGAGGCAGTGAGACAAAATATCTCTAGTAAAATCTTTAAGCAGTCATAAAGGAATATACATTGAGAGTCCTGAAGCAGAAGCTATCCTGAAACCAGCATTAGGAGGAAAGCTGCAATGGCGGAAAGCTTCAAGGTCAGAGCTCTGGAAATCCATGATACCTTCCAGATGTGGAGCGTGGAGAAGATGCAGAGGGTCTTCGAGTTCATGCTCAGGAACAACATGAACACACTCGTGTTCCATGAGAACAACATAGTAGACAAGATAGTATGGCCGGGC
>CASEGX010000014.1 GCA_949287505.1 uncultured Spirochaetales bacterium
AGATTGTCCTCCGCAGAATCATAAAAAAAGGGTATGAGGCATGGTTTGCCGCAGACAGGGCTCTTCCGGATGTGATGAAGGCAATCGAAGAGGACAAGAGAGTGAGAAGAAGTGCCTTCCGGGACACGCTCTCCCGTGAAGAGGCAAGGAAAATCGGGTCTGGCATCCATATGGAAGTGGTCGAAAGCGGGGCAAACAGCGCAGATGACCGCCTTGTAGAGCTTGCCGAGGCTCCGGCTCTTGCAATAACCCATGATATCCCGCTTGCTCAGAGACTGATAGAGAAGGGTATTGCTGTAATCGATGACAGGGGAAATACGCTCACTGCTGAGAACATAAGGAAAAGGATGTCTGAACGCGAGAATAACGCGATGTTTAGAGAGATGGGCCTTTTCACTGACAGATCAAAACCTTTTGATGAGAAGACCATCCGCGCTTTCTCCGATGCCTTCGATAAAGCCATTACTTCTCTTGAGAGAGCTTCCTGTACTCCCTAGGACTTATTCCCTCATAGGCGGAGAATGATGATGAGAATAGGGAAGAACTGCTGAAGCCTACTGATTCTGCAATCTCATGCACAGATGCTGCACTGGAAGAGAGTAGAATCTTCGCATATTCCATTTTCATAGCTCTCACTTTCTCTCCCGGTGACTGCTTGTAGTATTCCCTGCAGAGCCGCGTCAGATGAGAACGGCTGCAGTTCATGATTGAACAAAGCTCATCAACTGTCCATACATTCTCAAGGTGCTGTGAGACCTTGTTCCACAAATCTGTAAGCCGTGCTCCCTGTGATCTTGATGCTATGTATCCTGAAGCCGGAAGCAGCAGACGACGGGCAAGATGGACAAACAGATGCTCCGCCTGATCCAGCGCAGCTTCATCCTTTCCGTTCCCTGAGAGATCTTCGTTGATTATCATCCTGATCAGCTCCCTCAGCAGAGCAGTCTGACCGATCTTCAGTATTTTGTAGTCGAAATCAGGATAGGGGAGAATCGGGGACGAGGGCGAGAGCATCATCCATATATGTTCAAAGGGCTCTGGTCCAGCTGTCTCTTCCCTGTGTCCCTGTCCATCGGGGCCGGTGATGAAAGCCTCGCCGGGTCCTATGATCATCTCGGTATCATCCTCCATCGTTATCCGTCCTCTTCCGGATATTGTGAGAACAGCTATTGTGAAACCTTTCCTTGTGATTCTCTCAACCCAGAAATCCGTATCAAGGACACCGTATCCGCCCTGTTTTATTTCCATGATGGAAAAGTACTGGCTTTTAAGTATTGCAGGGCTGAAATGCCATTGCTCGAATCTCTTTGGAGAATGAATGATTTCTCGTGTATATCTGTGACTCACTGTTTTCCCTTTTCCCCTTCAGTATACGCTCTTCCTGCATCTTTACGGAAGAAAATGGAAGAGAAGAACATTGCAATGTCTTCGGGGCTCTCGGTCATATCATTCTTCATCCACCATTCGATAGTGGATATCAATGAACTTGAAAGAATGGTTATCACATAGCTTCTTGGAATAGCTGATACCATTTCGTTGCCAATCTGGTCTTCCAGATATGCAGAGAAGCGTTCCTGGAAATAGCGGATGAAAATCGATGATGAATCGTTTGCCGCAAGGATCCGGGAAATATTTGGGCTGTTGTCCCTGATGTGATAAAGAATATGCGTGATCATGGCAGTCAGATCCATTTCTCCTGAGGAGAAGTCATGCGTCGCTTCCTTGCTGCGGGAGGATGAGAAAACATGGTCCAGAATCTCCTTTGACAGTTCTTTCAGAAGGTCATCCTTGGTAGGAAAATGCGCATAGAACGTGGTTCTTCCAACATCTGCTTCTTCGATGATTTCCTGAACCGTGATTTTCGAATATGTCTCTTTCTCCAGCAGATGGTTGAATGCCCTGAAGATTGCAGCACGGCTTTTTCTCTGTCTTCTATCCATATATTCTCCTGTTTTTGTTCGCTAATGAATACAAATGCAAAACTGACCATTCCATTTTATTTCATAATGACAGATATTCATTACAGAACAACTGTTTTGTAATTATATTATCCGGAGGCCTGGATGCTGAAGCGTATAAATGATTTTCTTGCAGGAATACCTATGACGATTGCAGGAGGTGTATTCCTCCTTCTCAGTCTTGGATTATCTCTTTCTGACATAGATCCCGTTGTAGATCCCGCGTGGGCTTCTGTCATAATCTGCGGCCTCCCTCTTATATATCTTGCGATATGGCGCGTTGTGTACAACAAGGGAATCTCCAAGATTTCCTCTGCGTTGCTGATCTCCATAGCCATGATTGCCGCTATTGCGATAGGGGACCTCTTCGCAGCCGGTGAAGTTGCCTTCATAATGGCTCTTGGCGCAATACTTGAGGACAAAACAACCGAGAGAGCAAGAAAAGGGCTTAAGAAACTGATAAGCCTTGTCCCACAGACTGCGAGGGTGATCAGGGATGGGAAAGAGCAGCAGGTTGCACTTGAAAGCGTCGCTGTCGGCGATATCATCAGAATCCTTCCGGGAGAAAGCATACCTGTAGACGGCATGATAGTCTCAGGTACTACGTCGATAGATCAGTCTGTTATGACAGGTGAGTCTCTTCCTGTGGATAAGACTGTGGGGGATGAAGTATTCTCAGGCACCATCAATCTCTATGGTTCTGTTGATATAAAAGCAATGAAAGTCGGTAAGGACAGCTCATTGGAACAGCTTATAAGACTGGTAGAGGAGGCTGATGAGAAAAAGGCTCCAATACAGCGCATTGCTGACAGATGGGCAAGCTGGCTTGTACCAGTAGCTCTCCTGATTGCGGTCCTTGCTTACATTTTCACTGGAAACATCGTCAGAGCTGTCACGGTTCTCGTTGTCTTCTGTCCTTGCGCACTTGTTCTTGCAACACCTACAGCCATCATGGCTGCAATCGGGCAGGCAACGAAAAGAGGAGTAATCATAAAATCAGGTGAAGCCCTAGAGAAGATGGGCAAGGTCGATACAATCGCTTTTGATAAAACCGGTACTCTCACATACGGAAAGCCTGTCGTCTCAGATGTTGTCATCCTTGCTCCCGGTATTGCCGATGATGTTTTCCTTTCCATTGTCGCAAGTGCGGAGAAAAGGAGTGAGCATCCTCTGGCAAAAGCATTGCTCTCATATGCATTGGAATCTGAAACGGAATTGCTCGAGGCAGAAGCATTTTCCATGGAGGCAGGGAAGGGAATAAAAGCAAAGATAAATGGCAAGAGCGTTGTCTGTGGAAATATTCATCTGATGGAGGAATGTGGCGTTTCTCTTTCTGATGCAGAGATGGAGATAAGGCGTATCGAGGAAGATGGAAAAGCTCTGATCCTTGTCGCGATAGATGAAATGATTTCAGGGCTTGTCGGTTTCTCTGATTCTTTGAGGCTTGAAAGCAAAGAAATGATTTCAAAGCTTTCTGCCATGAATGTCAGAAGTGTACTGCTTACAGGAGACAACGGCAGAGCCGCCGGATTCATGGCAAAGGAAACCGGTATCACCGAAGTCTGTGCAGATCTTCTTCCTTCGGAGAAGGTTGAGGCAATCCGGAATTTCCAGAAGAACGGACACACTGTTGCCATGATAGGCGATGGTGTCAACGATGCCCCTGCGCTGAAAAGTGCGGATGTCGGTATCGCAATGGGGGCGATGGGTAGTGATATTGCAGTAGAGGCTGCAGATATTGCCCTCGTGGGTGATGATATCTCGAACATCCCATATCTGAAGAGATTGTCCAATGCGACAGTGAATACAATCAAGCTGAGCATTTCACTTTCACTTTTTATCAACACTGTTGCAATCATACTGTCTCTTCTCGGGCTTCTCACTCCCACAACAGGTGCGCTTGTCCATAATGCCGGGTCTGTATTCGTTGTTCTCATTGCAGCCTTGCTCTATGACAGGAAATTCTGAATATTCGATTCATAATCTGGCGTGAATATTATTTTCGCGTCAAAATTTGACTTGAATAGTCGATATATTCGTCATATTTTTTATTTATGAATGGAATTTACGTATGGCAAAAAAAAGATTGGCCTGATTTCAGATGGAATACGGAGTGCCTGATTCCTCTGCTTTCTGAGGATATCAGCTCATTGTCATTTTTTCTTGGAAGGTTATCCATGATGGGGAAAGATGTTAAGGAATCAATCTTCAGAAATGCCATAGAAAACGAGGTGGTTTCTTCTAATTCTATAGAAGATATAATGCTGAAAAGAAGTTCTGTTCGTTCATCGATTCTATCAAGATTGGGTGTTGAAAGCGAAGGCTTGGAAAAAAGCGACCGATACACAGCTGGCGCTGTCAGCATCGTGTTTGATGCTGTTACTAATTGTGATAACTTTCTGACAAAGGAAAGACTATTTACCTGGCACCGCGAATTATTTCCGTCATCAGCGAAGAGCGGCCGTAGAATACTGGCAGGACAATGGAGAAAAGGGGAGATGTTTGTTGTCTCTGGAGGAATCGGTAAAGAGGTAATACATTACGAGGCACCACCGGCTGACAGGATAGAGCATGAAATGGAGGTTTTCCTCAGATTCGTGAATGAGGAAAATTCTATTCATCCGCTTATAAAAGCTGCAGTTGCTCATTTCTGGTTTGTTTCAATACATCCATTTGCTGATGGAAACGGCAGGATTGCGAGAACAATTTCAGAAATGATTCTTTCCAGATTTGATGGAATCAATCACAGATATTACAGTCTTTCTACTGAAATAATGAATAACAGAAAAGAATATTATGATGTTCTTGAATATTGTCAGAAAAGCACCTTGGACATTACTAGATTCATAGAATTCTTCCTGGAGATGGTAAAAAAAGCAGTTGAAAGAGCAAATGATGAGATTGAAAACGCTATAAGTAAAACTGAATTCTGGAACTCTATCGGGTTAATTCCTCTCAATGAACGGGAAATAAAACTCATCAACAGACTGATTGATGGATTTGAGGGAAAACTCACAACCGAGAAATGGGCAAAAATTGCAAAGTGCTCCCATTCCACAGCTCTGAGAGATATACGGGATCTTATAAACAAAGGAATCATTATCGAAGAAGAAGGAAAGACAAAAAACGTAGGATACAGACTGAATATTCAAAAATGAGCATATGTGTTTGTATTCCTATTCCTGATTTAACTTTTCCTTGACAGCAAGAAATTCAGATTTCTCTTCTGTCACCGGCAGATTCCAAGGCTATATTCGAAGAAGACCTTCTGTTGGATTGGACAAAGAGACAAAAAGCATGGTTGTTTATCTTTCGTATTTCAATCCTTCCGAGAACATCAATGAGGGGAGAAAAAATTTGGAAGTATCGTCAGTGGGCGGCACTCCACTCTCCCTGCCTGATGGATGAATCATCAGATGCGTTAGCCATCTCTCGTCAACACGATACTTCTTCCAATCAAACAGTATCATCAGATTCTGAAGACGTCAATCTGCGGTCTCAGCAGACGCTTGGAGAAGATGCGGTTGAGCGTGGGCAGAGGAAGTTCATGCGAATGGACGAGGGCAGGTTTGTGCGCTCTATAGAGAAGAATATCTTCCTTCCTGAATATGTCGTGAAGGCAAAGCTCGGTTCAAAGAACCCGAATGTTGTAGAGATTGCCAAGATAGAGCTCAATGACAGGGATAAGTTCGCTCTTCTGTCACCTGCAGATTCCAAGGCTATATTCGAGACAGATTCTGCAGATGAGTATGTTTTACGTATGAAAGAATCCGGAACGCTCTCATTTGCAGATGAATCTGATATTGAGAGGATATACCGTAAGGCATGGGAATATGCTCATGTGATAACGTCGAAGGAAGCTGTTAATATATTCAAGCAGAGATTCGACACTCTCCCGGATCTTCTTGAGCTGAAGAATATATTGGGCCCCAGACGTATCCAGGTCACAAGAGAGGGTGGTGGTTCATACACAAGGATGTATGTTCCTTCCTCTAATCATATCTATCAGCTCCTTTCTGAACTCAACGTCAACTCTCCGATAAGCGAGATCAATGAGGTTCTTTCCTCTTTGGACAGCAACCCTCGTGCATGGCTTCATGCATATCGGTAGGCCATCAAGCAGGGCAACATATTGCAACAAAGTAGCGTAAAACATGGAATATTGAGGCAAATTATGCTACAAATCCTGAAGTTTTTTCTACATATCAGGGTTGAGGCAATGTTCTGTTGCTGTTAATTTTCTATTATCAGAACAGGAGGCTTTTCGTGGACAAATTTCCTTATGATCCATGGCAGAAGTGCAAGACTATCAGCGGTCTGGATGCTGATCTCGTAATCTCCGCAGTACAGAAAGAAATCAGGAGAGGACACGAGGAGAATGCGGCTACGCTCGCATATGAGATGCTCATCACAAGTGAGGACATGGAGGATTATCTCTGGTTCCGTCTCAGAACAATCAGTGTTGAGGATGTAGGACTTGCAAATCCTATGGCTCCGGTACTCATCGGCCAGCTTGACCAGATGAGAAGGGTCACTACTCAGCCTGGAGACAGAGGACTGCTTGCAATTCATGCGGTACGCTATCTTTGCAAGAGCCTTAAGGACAGATCAAGCGATGAGATGTACAACTGGATCATGAAGGAGTATGCAGCTGGAAATCTCAGACCACAGATTCCAGATTATGCTGTCGACAAGCATACTCTCAAGGGCCAGCAGGAGGGTAGGAACGAGGACGATTTCTACGCAGAGGGATCCAAGGTCTATCCGGAGTGGGAAGACAGAGACAAGACATATCGTGAGAGAATCCTCAAGATTCTCGCAGAGAATAAAAACTAAAAGGAGTTTATCATGAAGAAGGTTATCGCGGCTCTTCTGATAATGGCTGTACTCTGCTCAACTGTTTTCGCTATGGGAAGCGCAGAGGAACCAGCTTCCGAGTATGACAGGGTTGTCACCACAACAGTAACGGCAACATACCTCAATGAAACCTGGTTCAATACTATGAATGCGGATTTCGAGGCTGAGACAGGAATCCATGTCGATGTCATTCCTGTTCCTGGCGATGAGGATGAGTACAAGGCAAAGATCAATATCGACCTCATGGCAGGAAGCGATGTTGACGTTGTCGAGACACTTGGCCCGAAGGATTACTCAAGACAGGTATCTGCAGGATTCTTCATGCCTCTCAACGATGTTGTTGAAGCAGCAGGAATCGATCCATATGCACTTTACGGTGCAAACCTTCCTGTCGAGGATGACGGCAATTATTATGCTCTTCCTTTCAAGCAGGAAATGTACTGTGTATTCTACAACAAGGCAATCTTCGACGAAGCCGGTGTTCCTTATCCAGAGGGAGCATGGACATGGGATGACTATGTAGAGACGGCTCAGAAGCTTACAGACAAGAGTAAGGGTGTTTATGGTTCCTTCATGAATGCTGATCTTCCCTGGATGTATATGCCGGCACAGCAGCTTGCAATCCCGTTCTACAAGGAAGATGGAAGCTGTAACTTCGATGACCCTGCATTCCGTGAAGCTGCAGAGTGGTTCAAATATATTTCCAACGATCTCGGTGTCCAGCCATCGGTTGCAGAGCTTGAAGCTGAGGCTGCAAACTGGAACTACTATGCACTTGAGGGCTATCGCCTCGCAATGTTCCCTCAGGGCAACTGGTTCACACGTCTTCTCAACAGCCAGGAAGATTATCCGAAAGACTGGAACTATGGTGTTGCTCCGCTTCCGTCAGCTGGCGAGAATGGAAACAACAACCTCGTCTCACTTGGTTATGTTGCAATCAACAAGAATGCAGCTCATCCTGAGGAAGCTCTTGAGTATGCACTCTGGATTGCAGAGAATCAGTGGAAGTATGAAGGCGGTATCCCTGCTTTCGCTACAATGACAGAGGAGCAGCAGGAGCTTGCATTTGGTTCTATCGCAGAAGCATCTCACGGACAGGTAACTGTTGATGATCTTTACCAGAATCTTATCAACACAGGTCTTGGTTCTGTATCTTCTGACATCGTAGGAACAGCAGCTGCTGAGTACTACAATATCGTCAAGGAGGAGCTCTCCTCCTACAATATGGACCTTCAGGACATCGATACAACGATTGCTAACATCGTTGAGAGAGTCAATGAAGCCATAGAAAGCGCAGAGTGATTACAAGGGGCCTTCTGGCCCCTTTTCTGTTTCAGGAGGCGAGATGAGTAAATCTGGGATGATGAGACGGGAGGAAAGGATCGGATACCTTTTCGTCGCTCCCTTCCTTTTCATGTTTGCGGTCTTCAAGCTCTATCCGATGATCTATGGATTCATCGTCAGCTTCTGGGATCGCAATTCTGAGATGAAGCTGATGGATACGACATTCGTCGGTTTCGATAATTATATTGACGTACTGACAAATCCTTCGTTCTGGGAAGCTTTCGGACACTCGATAGTCTTCTCTGTAATATACATTGTTTTCCTGATGGTTTTCGGCTTCATTCTCGCTGTTGTCCTGAACAGGAAATTCTTTGGCCGTACTGCTGTCCGTACATGCTTCTACATTCCCTATGTTACCAACATGATTGCAGTCGGTATCGTCTTTAAGTATCTTCTCAATCCGACAAGAGGACCGGTAAATGCCATTTTCCGTTTATTTGGAGTGGACGGTCCAAGATGGTTCTCCAGCCCAGTCCTTGCACTTCCTACAGCTGCAATAGTGGCAGCATGGGCAGCTCTTGCATTCCACATTATCACATGTCTTGCAGCGCTTCAGGATATACCTCAGGATGTTTATGAGGTTGCGGAAATCGAGGGCGCGACCTTCATGCAGAAGATCAGATACATCGTTCTTCCATTCCTCACTCCCACGCTCTTCATGCTTCTGACGATCACACTGATCAACTCATTCAGGAACTATACCGCCATCGTTGGCCTTACAGGCGGCGGACCTGGAACATCTAGCAAAGTCGTTTCCCTTCTCATTTATGACGATGCATTCAATTTCATGAAGTTCAGCATCGCAAGTGCCGAAGGTGTGATATTCACTCTTTTCATCATCATCGTGAACAGAATATTCACGAAAGCGAGGTCTGTATGGGAAAGCCGCTGAGGAAAAAGAATGTTGTCTTCACTGCTGTGATGTGGATTCTTGCAATCCTGATGATTTACCCGTTCATCATGATGATTGCAATTTCATTCAGGCCGTCGGGGCAGGCTTATATGTCCCTCTTCGCTTCAGGAATCCTTTATACTCTCAGGAATTATGAAGAGGTTCTTACACATCCGAATTTCTTTGACTGGTATCGTAACACGATTGTGACTGTTGCTGTGACGATCATGATCAGGCTCTGTATCACAGTGCTTGCTGCATATTCCTTCAGCCGTCTCCGTTTCCGTGGCAAAGCCGCCATTCTTGCATTCCTTGTTGCGACGATGATGGTGCCTGGCGAGACCACGATGGTTCCAAGGTATCTTTACTTCCAGCAGATACATATCCTGAACACACTCTGGTCAATTGTACTTCCAGAGACAAGCGAGGTTTTCTATCTGATTCTCCTTACGGAATTCTTCAGTTCCATCCCCGGCGACTTTACAGAAGCTGCCTCCATTGACGGAGCAGGTCATGGAACGGTCCTGGCGAGAATCTTCATTCCTCTCTCAGGCCCGGCAATTGCCACCACGGTGCTTTTCAGTTTCATCAACATCTGGAACAACTTCCTTGATCCATATCTTTTCATCAACAGGATAAGCATGCAGCTGATCACACCGGCACTGCAGTTCTTCCAGGAGCAGGGTGGAGCGAATATGCCAGTGCAGATGGCGGGGTCATCGCTTGCTCTCATTCCTGTCATCATTCTCTTCATCTTTACCCAGAAGTACTTCGTCCAGGGCGTTGCTTCTGCGGGAATCAAGGGATAATTTAGCCAAAAAGTCCGTTCAGAGCGTATTATTTTCTGTGAAGGAAATAATTGCCAGAACGGATAACCCCGTGTTACGTGAAATATGTCCGGAGTATCGCATAAGAGTGCTCCGGACTCATGAGGCGGACAGCAATGCCATAGCTCTTGTTCTATTTCATCCTACTATCTGGGAGATGATGGAGGAGGAGCGGATTGCCGCTGAGCATGGTATCGTGCTTGTCGCTGTCGTTGAGGAATTCAGGCACATCTTGTATGAGGCCCTCTTTCCAGCTGCTTTCATCCTCGATGACGGGGATGTGCTTACACCGGAAATACTGAGGAATAAAAGCCGAAAGGAAATCCGCTTCACCGAGAAGGAGAAGCGGACTCTTCAGGAGCTTCCGTATGGACTCTGCAGCAAGGAACTCGCCGTGCGGCTTGGGGTCACGGAACGCTCTGTGCGTCGGATGAAGGAGAGCCTGATGAGGAAGACAGGTCTTGTCTCAACCTCACAGCTGATGATCTATGCTCTCTTTCTCTCCCGCATCAGTAATCACAGCTCTTCACATAGCGTGGATACGGTATGACATCGCGGATGTTGGCAACACCTGTGACATACTGGACCGCACGCTCAAACCCGAGGCCGAAT
>CASEGX010000015.1 GCA_949287505.1 uncultured Spirochaetales bacterium
CCTGTATACTGTAGAGCGTATGATAAAGGAGACAGGGGAAGAATTCGGGGACGGTGCGCACATAGTGTATGTGAGCTCTGAGGCAGCGGAAGAAGGGACGGAGCTCGGGCGTCTGATGCACGATCTCGGATGTGCGGAGCCTGAGGAAATGAGCTATACTGAGCTCAGGGAGCGAGTGAGTTACTTCAAGGGAAACGTGGAGGGAATAGCAGAGATGGCCAGTGAGTTTGATGAGCTTATAAAGCGTGTCAGGGACAGCAGTCTGAAGGAAGGAGAGGAAAAAGGTCTGAGGGAAGGAGAGAAGAGAGGTCATAGGATTGGCATTGAACAGGGCCTTTCAAAGGGAGCGAGGAACAATGCGATCCAAGTTGCGAGGAATATGATAGCAGATGGTTCGATTCCGCTTTCAAAGGTTGCAGAGTTCTCAGGTCTTTCTCTTGGAGAGGTTGAGAGCATAAGACAGAGCATATAATGTCTGAGCTGTAGATATGGGAAACTATCCTGACCCATCTCCGGTATTATAGTCCCCATTATGCACTTGATTATTTAAACACGAGAGATATGCCATGTATCCCTCTGCCTGAGCAAGCTGTTGTATAGATTAGCTTTAATCATGTATAGTACTGTGGTTCGCTGTTTGACAGCTTTAGGAACATAGCATTATGGGGAAATACAATAGAAAACCAAAGCTCCGTTCTGTGACAAGAACGAGAGCCAGGAAAAGTGTGAGGAGACCAGAGCTTTCAGCAAGGTCTGTGGGGGCAGAGGATACAATGCCAATCAACGAAAAGAAGAGCAGAAAGGGTGTTCTGTTAGCCGCTGTTTTGCTTCTTCTGCTTATATTCTTCGGCCTTTCGTTTGCGCTCGTAGCAAAGGATGCCGAGCCTCAGGATATCAAGGAGGATTCTGCAGAGCCTGTAGTGGAACTTTCTGCTGAAGAAGCTCTACACCCCCCCGGTATCTAAAATAGCCGGCGAGGCGGATGAGCCTGTAGAGGCGGCAGCTGTTGAGCCATCTGACTTTGTAGCTGATGTAACAGAACCAGAGGAAAAAGAGGAGTCTGCGCCATTCATTCCTTTCTATCTCGATTTCAGCGTGGAGAATATTGAAGGAAGCATTGAGGCCGGAGATGGCAGTGCAGTCATCTCGTACAGCGGTGCAGATGATGAGGCGGTAAGAGCTTTCATGGAAAGCGAGAATAAGAAGTACGGCCTCAGCAGCATTTCATACACAGTATCTTCTGGAGAGATCCGTCTGAGCTATCCTGAAGGAACAAGCTATGAGATCAGAAAAGAATGCTCCGAGACACTTGTAAGAGATCTTGAAGTATATTTTGCTTCTGTTGCAGCCGCAGCCGAACCTGAAATCATTGTTGAACCAGTTCAGGAGACCATAGAGCCTCTTCCAGCAGAACCGTTCATTCCTGTATATCTTGAATTTGATGTAGATGGTATTGAGGGCAGTATCGAAGCCGGAGATGGTGTTGCTGTGATTGCATACAGCGGGACAGATGATGAGACGGCAAAGGCCTTTATTGAAAGCGAGAAGAGCAAGTACGGTCTTGAGTACCTTTCATACACATCAATGCCAAGCAGAGTCTATCTGAGCTATCCTGCAGGGGTAAGCTATGATGACAGGCTTTATGGTGCAGAGACTCTTATAAGAGACCTTGAGGCATATCTTGCTTCTCTTACAGTCATTGTTGTCCCTGCTGGTGAACCTGAAATCATTGAGGAGTCTGTAATTACAGAGTCGGATACAGAAACGGAAACCACAGCTCCATTCATTCCTGTGTATATCGAATTCAGCGTGGAAGGCATTGATGGAAGCATCAAGGCCGATGATGGATATGCGGTGATTGAATACAGCGGAGTGGACAGCACAGCGGCATCTGCATTCCTCGGAGAAGAGGCTGAGAAGTATGGCATTACAGGTGTTGAATATACAGTCTATGAGGGCAAGGCAGAGATTCTTTATGCTGAAGGACTCAGCTATGATGTGAGATTCAATGCTGCAGAGACCCTTATCAATGATATTAAGCGTAGCGTGGTATCTCCAAGCACCGTTTCATATATTCCTGCAGCGCTTGAAGAAGAGACAGAGCCTGGCGAAGAGGAAGAGAAATCAATACATTCAATCTATTTCGGTATATCCCCATGGGCATACCATTTCTATGATTTCTACAATGCGCCTGTTACCGACAACTCCGAATTCGAGACAAAGTATGGCTTTGGTCTCAAGGCAGGCTATGAGGCAAGGATTCTCAGCTTCCTTGGAGTAGGTGTTGAGGCCGGCTACGCAGGATTCTCTCCTACAAGGTCAATAATACCTGCAGACAGCTATTACTGGAGTGTTCCGGTACTTGCAAAGGCTGCGTTCCTTATCGGGGATGAGAACTTCGATTTCCGTATCGGGGCACATGCCGGAGTAGATATCTCCAAGCTCAATGCGGATATAAACGCTTACTTTATCTGCGGAATCGATTTCGGCTTTGATTTCCATATCACAGAGGATATCTCCATATTCTGGAGAGTCAGAAACAGCATTTCATTCCAGCCACACAGAGACATGGAAATCCTTTCCAGCAATACACTTGCAGTCGAACCTGCAATCCTCGGCATCACATATCACATCTGAGGAGGGGGAATATGAAGAGAATAGCAAGATTTGCGTTATACGCGTTGATTATAGCACTGGCAGTTGCCTGTGCAGCTGACCCTGTAAGAACAGTAAACCAGCAGCTCTATCCATATCTTGTCGTAAATACATCAGGAGAGATAAGAGTCGCAAAGGGAGCCGCGCTTACAGATCTTATTATCCCGGATGATGTGTATATCGACGGGAAGAACACAGCGACAGTATTCGTCGGCTTCCAGGATGAAGCGGACAAAGTGAACCTTAAGAGCGTCACGATAGGAAGCGGAATCACGGACATCGGGGCAAATGCATTCAAGGAGGCAGAAAGCCTTGAGAGTGTCACCTTCGAGAAAGGCTCCGAGCTTGAGATGATAGGAAGCTCTGCATTCCAGAATACAGGCCTTGTGTCTGTTGTCCTTCCTGATACTCCTGTCATCATCGGAGAAAATGCTTTCACAGGCAATGAGGCGCTTGAAAGCGTGGATCTCGGGGGAACAAAGGAAGTCGGAAAGGGAGCATTCAGTGGAAATGCATCTCTTACCAATGTTGATTTCGGCTCCGTCTCCACAATAGGCGATGAAGCGTTCATGAATACAGGTCTTTACGATGTGAAGCTTCCTGAGACTCCGGTTATCATCGGGGAGAATGCATTCAATGGCAATGAGAACCTCCAGAGCGTCGATCTCGGTGGAACAACAGAGGTCGGAAATGGTGCATTCGGTGGAAATGCATCGCTTTCTTCTGTTGATTTCGGAAGTGTATCTGTAATCGGAGATGATGCTTTCAAGAACACCGGACTTACTGAGGTTGTCCTTCCAGAGGATTCTCCTGTAACGATTGGAAAAGGCGCATTCAGCGAGAATAATGCACTCCAGAGTGTGGATCTCGGAGGAACCACGGAAATCGGGGATGGCGCATTCGAGAACAGCAGTTCCCTTTCCAAAGTGGACTTCGGTGATACAGACGAGATTGGGAAGAATGCCTTCAAAGGAACGGATCTCGGCCCATCGATCGTAATACCTTCAACAGTTGGTTCCATAAGTGCCGGCGCATTCCAGGATACAGGAATCATCGATGTCACAATAAACGGTGGAAGCACAGGTGTATCAAACACTGCATTTGACAAGAACATCGTCTCTCTTGATATCCCGGCGAATATGACGGATGAGATTTCCAAGTTCGGCGATAATATAAAGACCCTCTGGGTATGGGGTGGAGGAAGCAAGGGAAATACCGTTGATGCAGCCGTCAATTCCCTCAAGAACCTCCAGAGTGTCTATATCTACAACACAGAGACAATAGAGTCTGGTGCTTTCAATGGCCTCTCATCACTTACCAATGTAACCCTTGGCTCAGGACTTGAGACAATCGGAAAGAATGCCTTTACGGGAACCGGGGCAGCAACAGCTGAGAATCCGGTCGTTCTACCTGCAACTGTGACAGATGCCAAAGATGCGTTTGATGCAGATGATCATGTCTCTCAGAAATTCGAAATCATCATCGGTGGTATCCATGCAGATGAGTTCACGCTTAAAGTATGGCCTGCAGGACAGGCTGATAAAACAAACATCGCAGATCTCATAGCCGAAGCCGTTAAGAGTGTAACAGCAGGTAATAACAACAAGTACGTTGATGGTGTCACAGCACCTGCAAAAAATGATGGGAAATCCACATATCATCAGGATGAATACATGGATCTTGCTGATGTGACCATCAATGCGGTTCTTCCTGGTACTTACGAGGCTTCAGAAGGAAAGGAGCAGCAGCAGTACAC
This sequence comes from uncultured Spirochaetales bacterium, assembly GCA_949287505.1. Classification (GTDB taxonomy): domain Bacteria; phylum Spirochaetota; class Spirochaetia; order Sphaerochaetales; family Sphaerochaetaceae; genus Ornithospirochaeta. The sequence goes on from CASEGX010000015.1 coordinate 4,412, forward strand.
GACAAGCGGTATCATCAATGTCGATGTGCTTGACAGAAGCATCGATTTCACGAAAACAGGTTCTGTTGGTCTTGTTGAGGGAAATACAAGCACATCAGTTGAAATTCCTCTTGAGTATCGCGGCGATAAGATCACCACGATTGCCGATAACGGTTTCCAGGGCAATGTCAGTGTAATCATTCCGGAAGGCAACGGTATAGAAAATATCGGAACCGGAGCGTTCCAGGGTAACACTGCATTCGACAGCGAGAACTTCGATAACCTTTTCAAAGGAAACGAAGACAACGAGAACAAGACCGTTGTAATCGGCGACGATGCATTCAATGGTGCGACAGGTATAACTGAGGAAAAAGAGGATGGTAAGCAGCACCTTGTAATTCCTGGCAATGCTGCATCCATCGGTAGCGGTGCATTCCAGAACACAGGAGCTGAGGTTATAACGATTCCACAGCCATCTGCAGGAAATACGGATCGTACCTTTGCTGAAGGCGCTTTCGGCCCATCTGACACGCTGCAGGAAGTCATCGTAGAAGGTCCTGCTTCAGGGCTTACTGGAAAGGATATCGCAGATGCTTTTGGTGCTCCGAACAATAATGTGACGAAGCTCACGGTCCCTGCAGATGCAGTTGATACTCCTGATGAGATTGCAGCGCTTAAAGAGGCTTTTCCGTATCTTGAAGAGCTTGTCGTAACTCCAGGTACTGGATCCAATGGTACCATCTCCGGCCTTGAAGGCTGGGATTCCCTTGATAAGGTCGATCTTTCAGAGAGTGGAATCACAGAAATCGGAAATAATGCTTTCAAGGGCACTGGTGTACAGGAAGTTATCTTCCCTGACACTCTTCAGACAATCGGAGAAAGTGCATTCGAAGGCTGCGATGAGCTGATATCAATCGGCACAGCAGATAATGATGGAAATGTCGAAGTAAGGCTTCCAGAAAGTCTTGATTCCATCGGCAATAATGCATTCAATGGTGCAGTTTCTCTTGGAAAGGAAAATGGTGACAAGACCGTTTCCGGTGGAGAGCTCAATGCAGATAGAACCGATGTTACAGGTGGTATCTTTGAAGGATTTGACGGTACTATCGGAAACGGAGCCTTTGCAGGAACAGCAATCGGACCAGAGCTGAATCTTGGTGATGTGGCATCTGTGGGAAAGGGTGCCTTTGCCGGTACGGATAAGAATAATGATGGCTTCAGCGTGAAGCTTCCTACAGACTGCACGACAGACATCGACAGCTTCTTCCGTGGTGATGATGGAAAGCCTGAGTCCATATTCGTTGATGATCTTATCATCGTCGAAGGAAATAAGGACCCTGCAACAATCGGACAGCTTGCAGGAAAAGAAAATACAACTGAAGGATATGCTGACCTTGTCCTTGATAACGTCATTGTCAATAATGGTGTTTCAAACGTAGGGGAGAGCGCATTCGAAGGTGTTGGCGCAACCAGTGACAATCCACTTTCCGTCACTCTTCCTGATACAATCACAGAAATCGGAGCAAATGCTTTCAAGGATGCTCCTCTCTCTGTTGACAATACGGGTCTTATCCAGCAGGACACGGATGGAAAGCTCATCATCAAGGACAGCAATGGAGATAGCAAGCTTCCTTCCGGCGTAACGAATATCGGAGCAGGTGCGTTCCAGAACTCCGGAGTCGTTGCAGACGAAAATGGAAACGCAATCAATCTTGGTGAATTTATCCCAGATGATGCTAAGCTTGGCGATGATGCCCTTGCAGGCATTAATATCGGTTCATCGTTTGTCATTACAGATGACATGAACAGCCTTGATGAAATTTCGAGAGTCTATGGTGAGGACCAGACATATACAGAGGTTAAGGAACTTACTGTGCCTATTGACCTCATCAATACTGATGAAAAGGCAGCCGCCCTCAAGGATAAATTCCCGAACCTGACATCCATAACGGTGACAGGATCTGAGAACTGGCCTGCTGGCGAGTCACAGGATAAGACCATCTGCGGCATCAGCAAATGGGGTGATACACTCACGTCGGTTGATATATCCAATAGCAATGCAGAAACAATCGGTGCCGGTGCGTTCTCAGGTCTTGATAATGTTACATCGGATAACCTCAAGCTCCCGAATACAATAACAACTGTCAAGGAGAATGCATTCAAAGGCACCGCAGCATTTGATGAGGATCACCTTGCTTCTCTTGGTAACTTAGAGACAATCGGTAACGGTGCATTTGCAAATACAGGTGTTGTTGACGAGAATAACACGCTGACAATTCCTGACAGCGTGACATCTGTGGGTACAGGCGCTTTTGCAGGTGTCGGAGGAGACTCTGCAGAGAGTGCTATAAATGTGAAATTACCATCAGATGTTTCTCAGAATATCGATGATTTCTTTACATCTGGGGAAGACCATAACAATCCTGTATTCATCGATAAGCTGACCATTACAGGTGATAACCCTGTAGGTCCTCTTGCCGGTCCTAAAGATAATTTTGCTGGTAATACAAATCTCAGTGTCGGTGAAAAAGCAGAGCTTGTCATAAACAATATCGAGGTTTCAGGAAGTGTCACCGAGATTGCAGATAATGCCTTCAATGGCATAGGAACAACAGGTGAAGGAACACTCACTGTAAAGCTTCCTGATTCTGTCACTTCAATTGGTGACAATGCATTTGCAAACGCCAGTTTGAAGGTTGATGCTGACGGAATAATACTTGAAGATTCTGAAACAGATGATCCTGATAGCAACAAGCTTGTAGTCACAACTGATGAGAGTGGAAACAGTAAACTTCCTTCAGGTGTCACAAGCATCGGTGATGGTGCATTCCAGAATTCCGGTCTTGTTGCAGATAATTCAGGAAAACCGGTAGATGTCTCGGATTTCCTCAATAACAACGGAGATGGTTCAAGTATCACTAAAATAGGAGAAGACGCTTTCTCCGGAGTGAATATCGGGGACAATACAGATATTGTGATTCCTGATTCTGTCATTTCAATTGGCGACGGCGCATTTGCAGTTGTCGATGAAGAAGGCACTCCTGCTGCAGGAAAGCAGCCTGGCATAAATATAACAATCCCGGGAAATGCCATCGGAAAGCATGAGGGTGGTAGTGCTGATGATCAGGGTCTTGCTGACATTGTCCTGCCCTCTGGAGAGGAAAAACGCCCTGCATTCTTTGAGAATGTGACTGTCACTGGCGGAACTGGCGATGATGGATATACAACCGGTATACTCACAGGTTCTGCTTCTTCTGCTGGTGTAGATATCGTTATCGGAGGAAGTCTGGATTTTGGTGGAAACCTGGAAGAATTCGATGGTGATGATTTTGCATCTGTCGGTATTCCTTCCGGAGATAGCACTCTTGATGTGACCATCTCTGGAGAGCTGACTGATCTCACCGGAGATCTTTCATCAGGACCAAAGGTTGTAAATGATGATGGATCAGTTTCTGAAGAGACAGGTTCTGTATCCTTCGGAGACGGAGAAGAGGCCGTGCCTCCTGCATCTTCAATTGATGACGGTGTCTTTGAAGGAAGAGATGATATCGAAGTGCTTGTCATCCCTGCCGACATGACTCATATCGGCTCAGATGCATTCAAGAATTGTACAAACCTGAGCGAAATCATTTTCGAGGGTCCAAGGGAAACTCCTATCACTATTGAAGACGGTGCTTTCAGTGGCTGCAGCAGTCTTGATAAGATTACATACCGCGAAAATGATGTGGATAAGACACCAGGTAATATCGAAAAAGGCACAGCATGGTTCCCGGAGAATACAATCGAGGGGCTCTCAGATAACGTCTTCGCAGATACAGGTTTCAAGAATGTTATCCTTTCTGATGATATAACAAGCGTTTCCGACTCTGCTTTTGATAGCGATAAGGATATCAATGTATCTGTCACCGTTCCTGTAAATGGCTTCATGAATGCAGAAAAAGGAGACAAAGATTATCCTAAATCTACAGATGTCACTTTCTCTGGTACTTGGCCTAATATGACAGATATTTCTGCGACAATTGATGGCGAGACTGTCACTGTTCCTAAGAAATATGGATATAAAGGAACATGGACAGTCGACGGTGAGTCTATCGCGATAGGAGAAGATTCTGTCTCTATTAATGGTATTACCGTCAGTGATATCGTCGCTAACAAAGGCGGAATCATCGAATGGAAGGCCAAAGAGTATGCCCTTACTGCAGGTGAAAGTACGATTAATGTTACATTCGGTGATGAAATATCATGGGACAATCTTATCGGTGATATTAAGAGGACCGAAGGACATGAAATCACAGAAATCACAATTGGTAGCACCACTATAAAGAAAGGTGACTCCTTCACTCTTGAAGAGGAACTTGATGGTAATCTGAGCTTTACATTCAAAGAAGAGATTATGAAAGCAACAGTTTCCATCACAAATCCTGATGGAGAATCAACTACTGTTGATATTCAGTTTGGTGATAGCTGGGAAGAGGAACTCTCTACTGATAAGGATGTTAAATATGCTTTCGGTGATGCTGAAACAGTAAACAGTTCTGAGCTTCTTTTTGGAACAGTTACTGAAGAGCAGATTGTCAAAATCGAAGATGGTGCGACATTAAGCAGGTATTATCCTGTAACAAAAGACGGTCAGCCTGTGTACTATAAAGAAGGATCAAGTTTGACTGGTGCATATCCATCAGACAGGTATTTCATTTCAACTGAATCTGGAAAGTCTGGATCTATCACACTTTCAGACTCTGTTCCGAAGGTTGATAATGCACCTCTTTATGTTTATGAGTATTTCACTATTACATTCGATGCAACGCAGTACGGCACTGTAAATGGCCAGCAGAGCATTAAGCGGTATTACATCAAAGATTCTTCTATAGAACCACCAACTGCTTCTTCAGGTAATAATAATCTTGAATTCAAGCAGTGGTCGCCAACTATTGCTGTTGTTTCTAAAGATGCTACCTATACAGCTGTGTACAAATTATCTAGTTCATTGCCAGCAGGATGGCCTTCGACAGCAGGAGAGGTTCTTATCGGTAAGAATCCAGCAACGGGAAAAGATTATACGATAGGCGATTTCCTTCCAGCAGGGACAGGAAATCTGAAGTATGCTTACAATGTAACAAAAAAGAGTCCAGTTACTATTGATGATATCAATGCTTCAAGAAATGTTTCTACTGAAGTTCTTCTTAGTGGAACAGGCAGTATACAGTCGTATTATGATTTGACAGGAAAAACCAATGGGGCACTCCCTGATGGTTATTATAAAGCTGGAGATAGTGTAGCGACTAATACAGGTGCAGGTTTCGATTGGTCTATCAATGGACAGACTGTTACCCCTGGAAATACTGTGACTATCACAGATCCTGCAAATATCTCAGTGACAAAAAATTATTGGAATTTTAGCATTACTTATGGAGATCATATCTATGATATGAATGGATCTCCAACAATATTAACAGCTAGCTCGTATAAGGGTTCTGGTTATGTATACCCGAATACAATCACATATGGAGGAACATTACCTGATTTGGATAAGTTCGATTCGATTGTTTCAGAGGGAATGAGAGCCACTGGTTGGCATGTGACATATTATGGAAGTACAGGGAAGAAAACTGCATTTAATGTAACGTCACTTCCGGTGGATATAGCTAAGGACTCTTCTGTCACAATTTGTCCTGTTTTTGAACCTAAGCTAGTGTCACTTGGTTGGATAGCACAGACAGGATCGGATGCAGCTTTAAATACAACATTTACAACTACGAGAACCAATAATGCGACATCTGCCGAATGGGGATATCCATATATTGCCGAAGGTGGACAGCTTTTCGTTTATGAAATTGGAGAATCGGAAGTAACTATCCAAATACGAAATAGCAGTGATGAAAGTAAGAATTTTACTATTGTAGTTCCTAAAGTAGATACACAGCAAAATGGATATTGGGGATGGAAGGCTTCTGCAACAGATCCAAATGCACCAGGATTCACTATTAAAAATACAGGTAGTGTCCCATATCAGACATTCAGAAATGCCGCCCTTACAATAAGGCAGGAACTTGGTCCTGATACGGGTGCTAAAAAGTATTCATATAGTACCCTTCTTTATGCTTGGGATAGTGCAAACAGTCGTCCATGACTTAGATATTAGAGGGGCGCAATCCCCTCTAATATAGAGTCCAGAAATCAAGGATTTATATTTTATATTGAGGAGTTTAAATGCTATTACTCGAAACAACCGCAGATGTTCTTGCGGATGCAGATATCGTGTCCGTTGTTGATGATATTTCCAACGGCCTTTCAAATGGATTCCATATTCCCAAGATTGTCTTTTCAGCAATCTTTGCTGTGATCATCCTAATCGTTGCAAAGGTGTTGTGCACAATCATCAAGCACTCACTTAAGAAGCTTGCAGGACAGGGAAATGGCAAGTTCACGCTCATCATGGCTCAGCTTGTCTGGAAGCTGTGTGCCACGCTCATATGGATTATTGCCATTATTTCGGTTCTTGGAATTTTCGGAATCGATCTTACTCCTGTTCTTGCAGGTCTTGGAATCACTGGTGTTGTCTTAGGCTTTGCACTTCAGGAATCAATCAGCTCGCTTTTCTGCGGAGTGATGATTGCTCTCAATAATCCGTTCAGGGTAGGTGACTGGGTCGATATCGGAGATATCTCTGGAACAGTAGTTGCTATGGATCTCATGTGTGTCACCCTTTCTGCCGGAGACAACAAGAAGATAACGATGAACAACAAGAATGTCTGGGGCAATACGATAGTCAATTACTCGTATATCGAGAGAAGAAGACTCGATATGACTGTCACTGTCCGCTATACAGATAATCTTGAAACTGCCAAGACCGCTATCAGAGGTCTTATCGAGAGTTATCCGGAAGTCCTCAAGGATCCAGCGGTACTCGTAGAGGTGGGTGCATACAATGACTCATCCATCTCAATCTATGTACGTCCATGGGTAAAGCCTTCAGATTACTGGCCGGTTTACTGGCGTTTCAATGCAGAGATCCTGAATACGCTCAGGGCAAATTATCTCGATATGCCGTTCAACCAGATGGATGTGCATCTGATCAACGACTGAGAAAAAGTGAACTGATTCCTGCAGGTTAGCTTCCATCCCCATGAGCTAACCTGCTTTTTCTTTCTCTTCAGAAAAACCTGCCAGACCAGAGTTTATCAAGGAAATCCTTGTATGGAAGTATAAGTATTCCGTTGTCGAGAAGCTGTGGGTACCCTTCTCTGCACACGAGAATATACTCAGCCATCAATCCTTCTTCCTTGATAGCTTTCAATCCTTTTAAATCCCTGGAAGATACATGTCTTGCAGCTTTTACTTCGACTGCTGTTTTCTCATTTATAATGAAATCCACTTCCTGGCCTCCCTGTGCATGCCAGTAAGAGAGGCCTTCCTTGTTATAGCCTGAATAATCAAGTGCGCTCCTGATTTCCATGGCAATGTAATTCTCGAAGTATCTTCCGAATTCTGCAGTGCTTTCTTCGATTGTACTTAATCCCTGGAGCTTTCTTGTTACACCGACATCGAAAAGGTAGAATTTGCTTGAGGCGTTGGGTTTTCTGATCCTTGTTTTCCTAAATGGTGGAACTTCAAATCCAATAAGCGTATCTGCAAGTATATTGTACCACTCACGGACACTGACACCACTTATGCCAACATCGCGGGCAGTGTTTTCATAATTCATTATTTCTCCGCTTGTAGTTGCTACTGTCCTCAGAAACTCCCAGAATGGCGGTAGGTTCCTGACTTCGCGTTCAGCTTCGATTTCTTCTCTGACATATAGTCCCGTATAATCGGAAAGGAAGCTTTCAGAATCATCACTTGTAAAAGATGGGGGAAGCATGCCTGTCCGGAAGATGCTCTCAAGCTCTCTGCCAGTATTTTTTATCTCTGGCCATACAAGTGGATGAAAATCAAGTCTTCCAGCCCGACCCCCAAGAAGATTCACACCCTGTTTCTTTAGTTTTCTGGCACTTGATCCTGTAAGGAGAAAATGTATATCGGTCTCTTCGATGAGCATATGCACTTCATTCAGCAAATCCGGAAGTCTCTGTATCTCATCGATAACGACAATGCCGCTCTTGATACCTTTGGCTCTCAGCGTGTTCCTGAGAAGGGAAGGACGCATTGAAAGCTCCCTGTAAAGTTCATTATCGAGAAGAGACCAAGCGAGGAGAGGCTGTGAAAGCTGATGCTTTATATATGATGATTTTCCTGTCTGTCTCGGTCCGAATAGGAAAAGAGATTTCTTCTCAAGCTTCTTGTTGATATCTGCAACTCTGTTTATATACGAATTCATAGTCAGATTCTAAAGGCAAATTTGAAATAATCAAAGTGCTACTTTGAAATTTCCTGAAAATCTCTAAGTGACACTTTGAAATTTCGAAGTTTTTTGTTGTTTGAAGCTATCTGCTGTTTTTCCTTTCATGCTTCCATTAAGTCTGTGTTAAGGATTAATATCGGGAATGTGAAACATTTGTCTGCAGAAGAGAAATTTACCCAGATGACAGAGACACCGGTTAGGCGTCTTATCGTTACGCTTGCTGTCCCCACGGTCATAAGCAACCTCATTTCCACGCTGTATAATGCCGCTGATACATTCTTTGTCGGAATGATATCCACATCAGCATCCGCTGCAGTCGGTGTTGCACTTTCCCTGCAGGCTGTGATACAGGCTATCGGCTTTTTCTTCGGGCAGGGGAGCGGGAACAATATGTCCAGGCAGCTTGGAGCGCATCATGAGGATGTTGCAAGGACTCTGGCATCTACCGGGTTCTTCTCCGCATTCTTCCTCTCTGCAGCAATCGCAATTCCCTGCCTCATCTTCCTCGAGCCGCTGTCGGTATTCCTCGGATCTTCTGAGACAATCCTCCCATATGCAATGGATTACATGTTCTGGATCCTGCTTGCATCTCCATTCATGGCCTCATCGCTTGTTCTTAACAACCAGCTCCGTTTTGAAGGTAATTCATTCTATTCGATGATTGGTCTTACAGCAGGGGGAATTCTTAATCTCTTTCTGGATCCGCTTCTCATCTTTGTCTTTGATATGGGCATCGCAGGTGCGGCTCTTGCAACTGCCCTCAGTCAGATCATAAGCTTTGCAATCCTTCTTGTCCTTTCCGAGAGAATAGGAACCGTGAAGCTTAGCATCAGGTCATTCAGGCCTTCGAAGAAGATGATGAAGATGATCACAAATGGCGGTCTTCCATCGCTCTGCCGCCAGAGTGTCACAAGCGTTGCCATGATTTCTCTCAATAATGCTGCACTCCCATTCGGAGATGCTGCGATTGCGGCCATGGCCATTGTCAATAAAATCGGGAATTTCACGAACTCCGTGCTTCTTGGGGTCGGGCAGGGATTCCAGCCGGTCTGCGGCTACAATGCCGGTGCCGGGCGTTATGAGAGAGTGAAGAAGGGTTTCTGGTTCTGCGTCAAATCGATGTCAGTGCTGCTTCTTGTCCTTGCCGTGATTGAATACATATGGGCATCTCCTATTGTGGGTTTCTTCCGCAAAGGCGATGCTGCTGTAATAGAAATAGGCGAGATAGCACTGCGCCTCAGGTGCTTCACGCTTGTTTTCTCTTCCTGGATTACCATCAGCAACATGCTTCTTCAGACAACCGGGAAGATGTGGCGTGCCTCCATTCTCGGTTTTGCACGCCAGGGAATTATCTTGATTCCAGTTGTCTGGATACTTCCGCCGCTTATCAGGATATGGGGTATACAGATAGCACAGCCGCTTGCTGACCTCATCACATTCTGCATGTCCGTTCCAATGACAATGGGTGTCATCAGGAAGATGAATGAGAGCGTGGAAGAGGAGATGAGAGCCTAAAGCTTTTCCTCTGCCATGGCCATTAGCACATCTGTGTAAAGCGTTTCGAGGTGCTCAGCGTCCGCAGGTATCTTCTCTGCGTTGACTTCTTCCAGTCTGGAGGCTGCAGTCTTCAGTTCTCCAAGTCCCAGCTTCTCCGCGCTTTTCCTGATCCTGTGGGATACAGTCCTTATTCCCTCGATATCCATCTTCTCGACATTTTTCCTGAGAGTCTCAAGATCCGATGAGCTCTGGAAGGCTCTAAGCGAATCCTTCAGTGCAGCCACATCGCCGCAGAAGTCCTCAATGACACTGTCATAGTCCATGCCGATCCTTTCGGCCAAACTTTTGATGCTCATAGTTGGAATATCGAAAAAGAAACGCCTCAAGTCAATCAGACAAGAGGCGCTTTCGGTGAAAATATTGCGATTAAGCGAAAACTCCGACAATTCCGTTCACACATATGAAGGCTATGATCAGCGGAAGAATCCAGGCACAGTAGATCCTGAGAGCATTCGGTATCTTGAATCCTTCTCCCTGATTTGCCTCGGCCGTGAACTTGTCCCATCCCCATCCATAGCGATGCGTACAGAAAATAACGTATGCAAGGCTTCCGAGCGGAAGGATTATATTCGATACGAGGAAGTCCTCACCATCGAGGATTGTCGATCCGCTTCCGATCGGCTGGATGAATGAGAGTACATTGTATCCCAGTACAGCTGGAAGAGAGAGTACGAAGAGGAGAATGAAGTTGACGACAGCAGCCTTCTTTCTCGGCCATCCTTTCATATCCATCCAGTATGCGCAGATGTTCTCAAACACGGCAATGAGCGTGGAGAGGGCTGCAAAGATCATTGCAAGGAAGAACACAGCTCCCCAGATACCGCCCATCGTCATCTGCGTGAAGACGTTTGGAAGGGATATGAAGAGAAGGGAAGGGCCGGATCCTGCTTCAACGCCGAATGCAGAGCATGCGGGGAAGATGATGAAACCGGAAAGAAGGGCGACGGTCGTATCGAGGCAGATGATTCTTATCGATTCTCCGCCGAGCGTCCTCTTCCTGTCGAAATATGAGCCGAAGATGGCCATTGCTCCGATTCCCAAAGAGAGCGTGAAGAACGCCTGTCCCATTGCCGCGAACACAGATTCCCCGAGTCCGTACTCATGCACGAGATTGCCGAAGTCAGGCTTCATGTAGAAAAGTATTCCTTCCTTTCCTCCAGGAAGAAGACATGAGTGGATTGCAAGTATGAACATGAGTATGAAGAGGATGACCATCATGACTTTCGTGATCTTCTCGACTCCGTTCTTGAGTCCTATGATCACGATTCCTGCTGTCAGGAGAAGAGCCAGTGCGGTAAGGACAATCTGAAGGCCAGGAGCTGCAGTGAGCGTTGAGAAGTAGGTGCCTACAGCCTCCGTGGTGAATGATGCATTGAGGCGGCCAGAGAGGAATGAGTAGAAGTAATACAGAAGCCAGCCTGTAATGACCGAATAGTACATCAGCAGAAGATAGTTGCCTGCAACTGCCACATAGCCGACACCGTGCCATTTCGACGATGCGGGTTCAAGCTTCTTCAGAGCTCCTACGATATTCATCCTTCCCGCTCTTCCGATGGCGAATTCCATGATCATTACAGGAACACCCATGAAGACGAGGAAGAGCAGATACATGAGGACAAATGCCGCACCACCGTATCTTCCGGTTATGTAAGGGAACCTCCAGACATTCCCTAGTCCGATTGCACATCCTGCAGAAAGCAGGATGAATCCAAGTCGTGATGAAAGTCTTTCCCTTTCCATATCAGTCCTTTTTCTTGTCCGTATTTCTTCCCGGATACTTCGGCTCGCTTGTGTATATGAGTCCAAGCTTCCTCAGTCCGGATATATCACCATTGGAAGGAACATGTGTAAGGTGCACCTCTGCATTCTTGAGAAGAGGAAGTGCCTCAAGCGCCTTTCTGGCATCCTCATCTTCGGAGGCGCTCATTGCCAGGGCTATGAGAATCTCATCGAGATTCATGCTTACACCCTTGCCGCTGAGTATGTCCCTCTTCATCGCAGTTATGCTGTTTATGACGGATGAGGAGATGAGATCCTTCTCTTTCCTTATTCCTGTCATTGCCTTAAGCGCATTGAGAAGAAGTGCAGAGCAGGCATGAAGCGTGATGGAGTTGTGTGCAGTCACGATTCTTCCATCCGGCAGCTCTATTGCAGCTGCACAGACCGTGCCGTTCTTGCCCTTTCCTTCCTCGATTGCCTTTTCCAGCGCTTCCCGTGCAGGTTCCACAACAGATCTGTCCTCAGGCTTGAGTCCTGCTCTGTCCATTATCGCGGAGATCCTGTTCACCGTCTCCTTCTCTTCACGTCCGGATACATAATCCGTCCTGATCTGGAAATAACGCCTGATAATCTCCTGCTTTCCGGCTTCGCGGCATACATCATCATCTGTGATACCGAAGCCGACACGGTTTACACCCATGTCCGTAGGGGATTTGTATACGCATTCTCCTGTGATTCTTGTCAGGATTCTGGCAAGAAGCGGGAAAGCCTCAAGGTCCCTTGAGTAATTGACGGCGATCTTGTTGTATGCGGAGAGATGGAAATGGTCTATGAGATTGACATCTCCGATATCCGCCGTTGCAGCTTCGTATGCGATATTCACCGGGTGATCAAGCGGGAGATTCCATACAGGGAATGTCTCGAGTTTCGAATAGGCCGGCTTCATTCCCATCTTCGCCTCATGATACATCTGGGAAAGACAGGTCGCGAGCTTCCCGGATCCTGGTCCCGGCGCTGTGACTACGACAACGGGTGCTGATACAGGTATGTATTCATTCCTGCCGTATCCCTGGTCGGAGACAACCACATCTATGTCTGCGGGGTAACCGGGAGTTGCAGGGTGTGTATATACATGTATTCCCATTCTCTCAAGCTTGTTCTTGAAGACAGTCGCTGCCACCTGATTCTCAAACCTTGTGATTACGACCTTGTCGCACTTGAGACCGTAGGAGGCGAAATCATCAATCATCTTCAGTACATCCGCATCGTAGCTGATGCCGAAATCTGAACGGATCTTCCTTCTTTCTATGTCTCCTGCGTAGATGCATATTATGATATCCAGCTGGTCTCCCAGAGCCTGGAATACTTTCATCTTGTTGTTCTCGTCGAAGCCGGGGAGGACGCGGGAGGCGTGCTTGTCATGAAGAAGCTTGCCTCCGCATTCAATGTAAAGGTGTCCGGAAGAAGACTCCCGGACCCTTTCAAGAATGTACTTAGTCTGCTCTTCGACGTATTTATTGCTATCGAAGCCTGTCTTAAGCATCAAACATAACCCTCAGCAAGCATTGCGCGGCTGACTTTCATGAAGCCTGCGATGTTCGCGCCGTCGACGAAGTTGTTCTTTTCTGAGTATTTCTCGGCAGCATCGCTGATGTTCCTGTAGATGTTCTGCATGATGTTTCTCAGCTCGGAATCGACTCTTTCCCTGGACCACTGCATACGTGTGGAGTTCTGAGCCATCTCAAGGCCGGATACAGCTACGCCTCCTGCGTTTGCAGCCTTTGCCGGAGCAAGGAGAACACCGCCACCCATGAGAATCTTCTCGGCATCCACGGAGCAGGGCATGTTCGCACCTTCTCCCACGAGCTTGACTCCGTTCTTAACGAGGTTGCTGGCATCTGCTTCAAGAATCTCATTCTGTGTTGCACATGGGAATGCATAGTCTGCCTTGATGTTCCATACAGGATTCGGTTCTGCGGGGTTTCTCTCAATGTACTCAACACCCTTGAAAGCCTCTGCGTATTCGCGGATGCGTCCGCGTCTTACGTTCTTGAGAGTCATAATCCATCTGAGCTTTTCCGGAGTGATTCCGCTCTCATCATAGATCATGCCGGAGGAGTCGGAGAGTGTAACGACCTTTGCTCCGAGCTCTGTGAGTTTCTCGACTGTGTACTGGGCAACGTTTCCAGAACCCGAGACAAGACATGTCTTTCCCTCGAAATTCATGTTGTTGCCTTTGAGGATTGCCTCTGAAAGGTATACAAGACCATAACCCGTTGCTTCTGGTCTGATGTTGGAACCGCCGAAATCGAGGCCCTTTCCTGTAAGAACGCCTGTGAACTGGTTCGTGATTCTCTTGTACTGTCCGAAAAGGTATCCGATCTCACGGCCACCGACACCGATATCTCCTGCAGGAACGTCCGTGTCAGCACCGATGTGCCTGTAAAGCTCTGTCATGAATGACTGGCAGAAGCGCATGACTTCAGCTTCTGATTTTCCTTTCGGATTGAAATCAGAGCCGCCTTTTCCACCACCCATCGGAAGTCCTGTGAGGCTGTTCTTGAAAACCTGCTCAAAGGCAAGGAACTTCATGATTGAGAGATTCACAGACGGATGGAATCTCAGTCCTCCCTTATATGGTCCGATAGCAGATGACATCTCGACTCTGTATCCTCTGTTGATCTGAACCTTTCCCTCATCATCGATCCATGGAACACGGAACATGATGACTCTCTCTGGCTCCGTCATCCTTTCAAGAATCTTGTGATAGGTCACATCTGGCAGATCTTCGATGATCTTGTCAATCGATGCGAGGAATGTGTAGACAGCCTGCTGGAATTCCTTCTGATCAGGATCAGTCTTGAGTACGTGCTCATATACGCGCTGTGTTTCGTCATGCATAGTATTTTCTCCTAAGGCTTGATGATAAAGACATTGAACGTGAAGGAAAAGAGCCGGAAGGCATAATGAAAAAACTTTCCTGAATTAACCCATGCTCAATATTATGTTAACAGATTTGTGCGATTATTCTCCAGATCCGTTTCCTGCATGTCCGGATAGTGTGATAGACTCAGAATCAAACGGAGGGTTTTATGAAGATTGGTTTACTTACCAGTGGTGGGGATTGCCCGGGACTCAATGCGGTTATCAGGGGCTTTGCGAAATATGTGTTCAATAATATCAAGGATGCAGAGCTTATCGGCATCTCTGAAGGTTATCTTGGCCTGATTGAGAAGGAAGCCAAGAAGATGAAGCCTTCTGATTTCTCCGGCATCTTGAATGTCGGCGGCACGATTCTCGGTACAAAGAGAACCCCTTTCAAGAAGATGACGGAAGAGGATGAGGACGGACAGAGCCGCCTGGATATGATGAAGAAGAACTATAAGGCGCTTGGTCTGGATGTGCTTGTGACGCTTGGCGGTGCCGGAACGCATAAAACAGCCGCTCTTCTTTCTTCAGAGGGACTCAATGTCGTGGGTATTCCAAAGACCATCGACAACGATATCTGGGGAACGGATGTCACCTTCGGCTTCCATTCCGCTGTTGATATCGCAACAGAATGCATAGACCGTATTCATACAACTGCCGCAAGCCATGGACGCACGATGCTGATTGAGCTCATGGGCAATAAGGTTGGCTGGCTCACGCTTTATTCCGGTGTCGCCGGCGGTGCTGATATCATCCTGATTCCTGAAATACCGTACAATCCTGATACAGTCGTCAAGATGGTCAAGAAACGCCTCGACTCTGGAAAGGCTTTCAATATAATCGCAATCGCGGAAGGCGCAATGAGCCAGGCTGAGGCCAAGATGAAGAAAACAGAACGCCTCGAGTTCCGAGGGGGAAGGGCAACGGGAACAGAGAAGCTTGCATCCTACATTGAGGAGAATGCCGGGGTGGAGACAAGGGTCGTTGTGCCGGGACACCTGCAGAGAGGAGGTGCACCATCTCCATACGACAGATTCCTTTCCACTGAGATGGGCTCATTTGCCGGTGAACTCGTAAAGAGAGGCAATTTCGGAGTCACTGTCGCAATGCGTGACAACCATGTCACATACAACAAGCTCTCTGATATTGCAGGAAAGACAAAATCCGTACCTATCAGCGATCAGAGAATCGCAATGGCCAGGGCTATTGGAATCTATTTCGGAGACGAAGCGTGAAAATAGCCGTTATTGATTTCTCCAGTACCTCCCTCTCCCTCCTTGTTGATGATGTGAGTGGCGAGATGATGACCCCGATTGTAGGAGTGAGAAGATCCGTCTCCATCCTCGGGTATCTTTCAAAGAAAGGAAAGATTTCCGAGAGGGGGATTGAAAAGGTCGTCGATTCCATAAAGTTCCTGTCCGATGCTGCCGAAAAAGTCGGAGCGGAGTCCGTGCACATCATCTCAACAGCCTCCATGAGGATAATAAAGAACTATGATGAGGTCGCAAGGGCAGTCAGAGAGGGTACGGGGCTTTCAATAACAAACCTCGATGGTCCGTCAGAGGCTTATGCCGATTACATTGCGAACAGGGAATTCTCCGCACTTGGCTCAGTGCTTCTCCTGGACATCGGAGGATACTCATCATCCCTTGTGGACATGGCTCAGGAAAGCAGGAGCCTCATGTACACTCTGGATATGGGGCCTGCCGCCCTTTTCGGCCGTTTCGATGGCATGTATCCGGAGAAGGAAGATGTAAAGAGAATCCGCAAGAATATCGTGAAGATCCTCGAGAAAAACAGCGTCTTCCCGGGAAGGACCTTTTCCCGCATCCTGCTGACAGGAAGCAATGCGGAGGCGCTCTATGCCGTTTACAAGGATCACTTCTCAATAATGAACCAGTCATTGCGTACAATGGAGCGGAAGAAACTTAAAAAGCTTATAAAGTATCTGGTATCATCCTCAGACAGGGCCCTTGTTCTCATCCGCAATGTGCCGGAGAAGGTTCATATGATCATTCCTGCTGCAGTGCTTGCCTGGGAGATTGCAGAGCTTTATGGTGCTGAGGAGCTCATCGTTTCGGACAAGGGCGTCAAGGATGGATATCTGAGATTATTAATGGAGGAATCAAATGTCTAAGGAATCACCGGCGGCGATAAGGCCACCATACATAAACAGGGAGTATTCGTGGCTCCAGTTCGATAAACGGGTGCTTGATCAGGCCCGTGACAGCTCCAATCCTCTTCTTGAGCGATGCCGCTTCCTTTCGATATTCATCTCCAATCTTGATGAATTCGTGAGGGTCCGCCTCGGATCCCTGCTGAATCTGGAACTGCATTCTCCGACGTATATCGACAACAAGACCGGCATGAGTGCCAGGGACCAGATTGACATGATACTTTCCCTCCTGCCAGGCCTTTACAAGAAAGCAGACGAGACATTTTCACGCCTCAGAAAGGAACTTAAGAGTGCCGGTGTGGATATCCTCATGAGCGATACGATCTCGGAGACGCAGAAGACAAAGGCATTCAACTACTTCCAGGAAAGCATGATGCCGTTTCTCTCTCCGCTGGTGCTTGATGCAAAGCATCCCATGATCCGCTTTGAGAACCAGAGGCTCTATCTTGTCCTCCGCCTCGAGCGTGACGGACGCGAGATGTTCGGTGTTGTGTCAATGGGACGGAGAATACAGGATCTTGTCAGGATAGGAGGCGGGAAGAAGGTGCATCTCATTCCTTCCGAAGTCCTTCTCTATCTTTTCGGAGATCTTCTTTTCCCAGGCTCTGCCGTGAAGGAGAAATCGCTTCTCCGTGTCACACGCAATGCAGATTTCGAGGCATCCGTGGAAGATGCGGACATCGAATATGATTTTGATTTCTCAAAGCTCATCAGGAACAAGGTCGAGAGCAGGGGTTCTCTTGCTGCAGTCCGCCTCGAGATGAACACCCCGTCCGAGAACCTGAGGCAGTTTCTTGTAAAGCATCTTGGGATAAAGAAGAACCAGGTGTTCATCGTCAATGGTTGTTTTTCTTACAAGTACATGTATCAGCTTGATGATTTCTTCCCTCTGGAGAAGCGTTCTGCACTTCGCTATCCTGCATTCAAGGGAAGCGTTCCTGCCGGTCTTCAGCGAGGGGGAATGATTGATACCGTTCTCAGGCGTGATGTTTTTCTTGCATATCCTTTCCAGACCATGGATCCGCTTCTGTGGCTTCTTGAGGAGTGTGCTGATGACCCCAGGGTCTCAAATATAAAGATCACGATATACAGGCTTGCAAAGAACTCCCGTGTTGTCGCGGCACTTGTACGCGCTGCGGAGAACGGGAAGGATGTCTCTGTGGTCATGGAGCTCTGTGCACGTTTTGATGAGGAATCGAATCTCAGCTACGCGGAGCAGCTCCAGGAAGCGGGGTGCACGGTCTTCTATGGCATGGAGAATTACAAAGTGCATTCGAAGATCATCTCCATCGTTCTCCAGGATAAGGGAGAGGTGAGGTATATCACGCACCTGGGAACAGGAAATTACAACGAAAGCACTGCCAAACAGTATACGGACCTGAATATCATCACCTCCGATAAAGATATCGGACTGGATGGTGTGGCATTCTTCCGCAACCTCGCAACTCTCAATCTCGATACACAGTACCGCCGCCTTCTTGTCGCTCCGTCGACGCTTAAGAAAGGTATTCTTGCCGCGATGGACAAGGAGATTGAGAAAGGAAAGGATGGCTCCATAACATGCAAGATGAATTCGCTTTCCGACAAGGATATGATTGACAAGCTCGTGGAGGCATCGAAGGCCGGAGTTAGAGTCAGGCTCCTCATCAGAGGCATATCATGTCTTTTGCCAGGAGTTCCGGGCCTTACGGACAATATCTCGATACTCAGCATTGTCGGACGCTTTCTGGAACACTCCAGAATTTACAGCTTCAGCTCCGGTGAGATGTACATCTCCTCTGCTGACCTTATGACAAGGAACATTGACAGAAGGGTGGAGATAGCAACGCCTGTTCTCGATCCGAAGATCAAGGATACGATTCTGAAGATGCTGGATATCATGTTCCGCGACAACGTTAAAGGACGCATGCTTCTCGGTGACGGACGATATGCGGCAGTTCCTGAAAGCGATACCCATACCGATTCCCAGGACAGATTCCTTGAGCTCTTCAGAGGTGGAAAGTCCTACCTCTGATTGGACTTATTCGCCTTGATTGTGTATTTTCTATAAGAGAGATGGTGCAGTCATATTGATTTGCAGCATTTCTCTTTTGCTCTGTTTGAATTCATGGAGGATCCGATGCTGAAGAATACAATGTCCCTGGGGAGAAAACCGCTTTCTGAGCAAGTTGCAGACATTCTCATTGAGGAAGTGAAGAGTGGAAAGCTTAATCCGGGTGACCGTGTTCCTTCAGAAACTGAGCTTGGAGAGAGACTTGGGGTGAGCAGAAGCACCGTCAGGGAAGCTGTCAAACAGCTTGTCTCCAAGAACATATTCGAGATACACAGGGGAGAGGGTACCTTTGTATGCAGCAATGTCGGGGTGAGCAGCGATCCACTGGGGTTCCAGTTTGTCTCTGACAGGAAAAAGCTCGCACTTGACCTCTGTGAGATCAGAAGCATCATCGAACCATGGATTGTCAGGAAGGCCGCAGAGAATGCCACGGAGGAAGACATAAGGCAGATGGAGAAGCTCTGCTGTGATGTCGAGGCCATGATAGCAAAAGGCAAGAATCATTCTGATCCTGACATAAAGCTTCATAAGCTCTGGGCTGAGTGCACAGGTAATTCAGTCGCTCCTAATCTCATTCCGGTCCTGCTTCAGTCGATTCCTCTTTTCATCGATGTCACAGGAGGCGCGCTTACAGAACCTACAATAACGACGCATCGCCGTATAACGGATGCAATACGCCGCCATGATCCTGCCGCTGCTGAGGAAGCGATGAGAGACCATATCGCGTTCAACAGACAGGCGATAGAGAGACTTCCTGTCCAGGATTTCTGAAAGACAAAGCTCTGCTTATAACAGAATCAATCTTCGAATATGTGACCCGATCCTGATACGACAAGGGCTCTGAGCTTTTGTATCCATCAGCCGGAAAATCTAAAAAACAATATTTTTCTTTTTTTTGTTGCATTCCTCCAGTTTGCTGGTATCATTGATGTGATAAGACATCAGATGTCTGCTGTCTAACCTCTGGAGGTTTATTGTGAACAAAGAGTCACTCATAAGTGAGGAAATCAGGAAAATCGCACCTGAAATGGATCCGCTTCGCCTTGGAATGGGGTGGAAGACAGAAGACCTGGACAAGCCGAAGATTCTAATTGAAAGCACATTCGGAGACAGTCATCCGGGTTCAAGCCATCTTCTCAGTTTGGTGAATAAAGCCGCAGAGGGAGTGTCGGAGGCTGGAGGAAAGGCCGCAAGATACTTTGTAACCGATATCTGTGACGGACAGGCTCAGGGACACGATGGAATAAACTATTCGCTCCCATCACGCGACATGATTGCGAACATAGTGGAGATCCATAACAATGCAACGCCTTTTGATGCAGGAGTCTTCATTGCTTCCTGCGACAAGGGCCTTCCGGGTCTTCTCATGGGAATAGGCAGGACAAATCTTCCTTCTGTCGTAGTCCCCGGCGGTGTAATGGCCGCAGGACCTGATCTCCTGACGCTCGAGATGATCGGCAAATACAATGCAGAGTGCGCAAGAGGCGAGATTACAGAGAAGCAGTTTGATTATTACAAGCATAATGCATGTCCGACATGCGGAGCATGCTCCTTCATGGGAACGGCATGCACAATGCAGGTCATGGCAGAAGCCCTTGGTCTTGCACTTCCCGGAACTGCGCTTCTTCCTGCAGTCTCTGATCTTCTGATGAAGAGCGCGGAGAATGCCGGTAAGGCGGCAATGGCTCTTGCACTTTCCGGCAAGAAGGCCAGGGATATTGTGACTCTCAAGAGCTTTGAGAATGCGATAATGGTGCATGCCGCAATCTCCGGATCTACAAATGCCATACTTCATCTGCCTGCAATAGCACATGATTTCGGTATCTCAATAGATGCTGAGACCTTCGAGAGAATACACAAGAATGCACATTATCTTCTCAATGTACGCCCAGCAGGATTCTGGCCTGCGGAGTATGTGTTCTATGCAGGAGGTGTTCCTGCAATCATGGAAGAGATAAAGCACATGCTGCATCTGGATGTGATGACAGTCACTGGAAAGACACTCGGAGAGAATCTTGAGGATATCAAGAAGAGTGATTATTACAGCATCTGCGAGGAGTACAGAAGCAAAAAAGGCGTCAGGAAGGAAGACATACTCCGTCCTTATGACAATCCGATCGGAGACGAGGGAACGATTGCTATTCTCAAAGGAAACCTTGCTCCGGAAGGCGCTATCGTCAAGCATTCTGCAGTTCCGAAGGAGATGTTCCACGCACTTCTCCGCGCCCGTCCTTTCAATTCTGAAGAGGAAGCTATCGCTGCAGTCCTTTCCCATGATATCAAACCAGGCGATGCCGTGATCGTAAGGTATGAGGGACCGAAAGGCTCTGGAATGCCTGAGCTTTTCTATACGACCGAGGCCATTTCCTCAGACCCTGAGCTTGGAAAGAGCATCGCACTGATAACAGATGGAAGATTCTCCGGAGCATCGAAGGGGCCTGCAATAGGTCATGTAAGTCCTGAAGCGGCGGACGGAGGGCCTATCGCCCTTGTAGAGGAAGGCGATCTCATTGAGCTTGACATCCATAACCGTAAGCTTGCTGTTGTGGGAATCGGAGGAAAGAGACTTCCTGAAGATGAGATTGAGAGAGTATTCAGCGAGAGACGGGCACATCTTGTACCGTTCAAGTCGAAATACCCAGGCGGTGTTCTGAAGATTTACTCAGAGCATGCTGTGAGCCCGATGAAGGGCGGATACATGGAATAAGGAGATTAGAGATGTCTGAGAAGCTAAAGACAGGACTTGTAGGCTGTGGGAAGGTCGGAGATTTCCATGCTCTTGCATTTTCCCAGCTGGAGGAGAGCCAGTTCACTGCTGTCTGTGATTCAAGCAGGGAGAGGGCAGAGGCTTTTGCAGCTAAATATGGTGTGAAGGCATATACCGATGTTGATGAGATGTGCCGCAAGGAGAAACTTGACGTGGTGAGTATCTGCACTCCTCATCCGTTACATGCATCTCCCGCTGTCGCTGCAGCTTCATGTGGTGCCAACGTCATCATCGAGAAACCTCTTGCCTCCCGCCTTGCAGACTGCGATGCGATCATAAAGGCAGGAGAGGAGAACCATGTGGTCATCGGAACGATGGTACAGCGCAGATTCTACAGGCCATGCATGCGCATCAGAAAAGCAATAGATGATGGTAAGATAGGTCGTCCCGTTCTCGGTATGGTTCAGATGTTTGGATGGAGGGACAAGGCATACTATGATTCCGATCCATGGCGTGGAACATGGGCAGGTGAGGGCGGTGGAGTGCTTGTGAATCAGGCACCGCATCAGCTGGATCTCCTCTTGTGGTATATGGGAGAGGTTGAAGAGGTATATGGTGTATGGCGCAATCTCAACCATCCCTATATCGAAGTTGAGGATACTGCCGTTGCTGTAATAAAGTTCAGAAACGGAGGCCTTGGCAACGTCATAGTCAGCAACAGCCAGAATCCTGCACTCTATGGCAAGGTTCACATCTTCGGCGAAAATGGTGCCTCTGTCGGTGTTCAGACTGACGGTGGTGCGATGTTCATTGCCGGAATGTCCGGTATAACAGAACCTCCTGTGAATGATCTCTGGACTGTAAAGGGTGAAGAGGAGATGCTTTCCACATGGAAGAAGGAAGACAGCGATTTCTTCAACAGTGTCGATTCAATACATTACTATCACAAGGTGCAGATAGAGGATTTCCTCAAAGCTGTCCTCAATGGGACAAAACCGCTTGTCGATGGTTATGACGGACGCCGCACAGTAGAACTGATAGAAGCCATCTACAGGGCAACTGAGAGCGGTGAACCTGTTAAGTTCCCTATAAAGTGAGGCTGATATGATGACTATTTCATACAATGAAGCCTGTGCAAAGAACTGCTCTACTCTGGAGAAAGACCTTGAGCTGACAGAGAAAGCTGGTTTTGACTGGATAGAGATCCGTCTCGATATGCTTCGTGAGTATCTCAAGAAACATACGCTTGATGATCTGAAGGCATTCTTCTCGACAAGCAGGATAAAGCCTCATGCATTCAATGCAATCTATCTTTATCCGGAGTTCCTTTCAGATCACGATGATGAAGCAAAGCGTGATGCGCTTCTCGATGAGTTCCTGCTCTGCTGCATCGCGGGAAAAGCCATCGGTTCACACTACATAATAATCGTGCCGCCACTGCAGAGGAATCCTGCCGGCGGACCTTATGTGGGAAGCTGGGATGACACGTATGCAAACTGTGTCAGGATTCTCAGAGAGCTTTCCGATTTTGCTTTGCCATATGACATGAAGCTCTGCTTTGAGCTTGTCGGTTTCAACCGCTCCAGTGTCAGAAGCATAGAGAGAGCGGATGCAATCGTAAGAGCCGTGGACAGAGATAATGTCGGATTCGTGTTTGATTCATACAACATCTATCTCAATGGTGGCCTGAATGACTTCTCGGCACTTAAGAAAGTACAGGCAGAGAAGATATTCGCAGTCCACCTCATGAGTGGAGACGATGTTCCGGAAGAGGAGATGGGTCAGGATAAGAGATGTTTTTGCGGAAGCGGGGTTGTGGACACAGCAGCTTTCCTGAAAACACTTGATTCAATCGGCTACAAGGGAATGGTTTCTGTTGAGACCTTCCGCCCGGAATATTGGGAGAAGACCCCGGAATGGGTCATTGAAAACGCATACAGGACAACTGCTGAGGCTGTAAAAAGCGCTCTGTCCTGAGAAAAAGGAGTCTTGCCTTCTGCATGGTGCAGAAGCTGAACAATTCTAAGGAGGACAACATGGATGTTGCAAGATCGGTGATTGCTTTGGCAATCGGTATGGCGGTCCTGATTGTACTGATCATGAGGACCAAGTTTCATCCAGCCCTTGCTCTGGTTACCGGTGCCTGTGTAGTAGGCGTTGTTGCTGGTGTTGAATGGGCTGCGATACCTGGGCTTATCACATCAGGATTCGGAAGTACGCTTTCTAGTATCGGTCTCGTCATAGCTTTTGGATGTATGATGGGACAGGTGATGGAGGAGTCGAATGCGGCGAAAGTCATGGCGCACACGTTTATAAAAGCGCTACGAGGAAAGAATGAGGAGATTGCTCTCGGAATCACAGGATTCCTGGTATCAATCCCTATTTTCGCTGACTCCGCTCTCATCATTCTCTCCCCGCTCATCAAGTCGATTTCACAGATCAAGAAGAAGTCCCTTACAGGTCTTGCTCTTGCAACAGCCTGCTGTCTTAACATCACACATGCCAGCGTTCCTCCTACTCCGGGTCCGCTTGCTGTTGTCGCACAGTTCGGCGATGCCATCAACCTTGGTTCCTACATTCTCTTCGGCATTGCAATGGGCCTTCCTCTTGCAGTTGTCATCATCATTCTTTCGAAGATTGCCGGAAAGAAGTGGTACAAGGTCGTTGATGAGAATGGTGAGATTGTCGATGTGTCCGGAGACCTTGCAAAGAAATACTCCGAGGAGTCCTCAAAGGCAACAATCCCGGCCCTTGATCCTAACGAGAAGTATCCTGCTGCATGGATCTCCTTCGCACCGATTCTTATTCCTGTAATCCTCATCCTTCTTGATACAGTTACAGATATGCTCTTCCCTGGTGTAAAGAACATCGGAACAGAGCTTGTAGGATTCTTCGGTAATCCTGTCATCGCTGTATCTGTTGCTCTCCTTGTCGCTATCTACGGTCTTGCCAGAGACAAGTCCAGAAAAGAAGTTCTTGACTGCCTCGAGCGTGGCGTACAGAGCTGTGGAACCGTCATCCTCATCACAGGAGCCGGTGGTGCTTTCGGAAACATCATCAAGTCAAGTGGAATCGGAGACGTGATCGCAACAGGTCTTGCCGGCATGAACATGCCAATCCTTCTTCTGCCGTTCCTTATGGCAGGAATCCTCAAGCTCATTCTCGGAAGCGGTACGGTTGCAATGACAACAACAGCTACGATCTGTGCACCTATCCTTCTGCAGATGGAAGGCGTGAACTACATGTTCGCTGCATATGCTGCATGTATCGGTTCTCAGATGTTCTCCCTGCACAACGACAGCTTCTTCTGGGTTCTTACAAGAACCTTCAAGTTCGACAAGCTCGATGTTCAGGTTCTCGGATACGAGGGAATCCAGTTCATCTGGTCATGGATCGGTTTTGCACTGCTCTGCATTGTGAATTTCGTGTTCTGATTTATTCGGTAAGTGCGGGTCCGGTAATCTCCGAGCCCGCATTCAAAAGGAGAGAAAATGAGATTTGGATGTTGCGGTAATCTGGCTTCTGTGGTTCCTGGAGGAACTGGAATAGAGATCGTGAAGCCGGCTGCCGAGTTCGGATACGATTATGTAGAAATGCCCCTTGCTGAGATGACAGCCCTTAGCGACTCTTCCTTTTCGGAGCTGAAGGATACCATCTCATCAAGCGGAATACGTTGCGAGGTGTGCAACAATCTCTTTCCCGCTTCCGTGCGCCTCACAGGTCCGGATGCTGATTTCGGAAAGATTGAGGAATATGCACACAGGGCTTTTGGCAGAGCCGCGGAGCTTGGTGTTGAGACTGTAGTGTTCGGCTCTGGCGGTGCGAAGATGGTTCCAGCGGGATTCCCGATGGATGAGGCATATAAGCAGGTTGTGAGGATCTCGAAGCTTATCGCTCCGATAGCTGCAAAGCATGGAATCACGATTGTAATCGAGCCCATCCGCAAGCCTGAATGCAATATCATCAATACATTCGAGGAAGGCGTGAAGCTTGCTGATACAGTTGCAGAGGATAATGTGAAGGTCCTTGTCGACTTCTTCCATCTCGAATGGGAGCATGAGTCTCCTTCACATATAGTGAAGTACGGAAAGGATTATCTTCGTCATATTCATTTTGCCCGTCCGCTGGAGGGTGGGGACAGAATCTATCCAGAGAGTGCTGATGAGTATCCTTATAAGGAATTCGTGGATGCTGTCAAAGAGTGTGGATACAATCTCAGAGTAAGTCTTGAAGCTGGATGCCGCCCGGATTTTGCGACACAGGCGCCTAAGGCTTTGAGTTTCTTGAGGGAAATGTTCAGATGATTGATGCCCAAGCTGCTTTCAGGATGATTGAGAGAAAAAGGAAGAGCCTTTTTGCGGCATATGTTGTCACCATGTGCCTTGCGCTCTGCAGCCTTGCATGTCTTTTCCTTTTCCGTAACCTCTTCTTTCCTTCCCTTGCCGCTACACTGCTGTTCTATCTGATTGCAGTCCTGCCGCTTGATAAGGCCTATAACAGGGAGTTCATACGTGATAACTTCCTGCTTGGAACTGCGGAGGGCAGGGATGGTGCGACGGTTGATGAGAAAGGACATATCTCAGACGAGGAGATAGTTTCCTCCGGGCTTTTCCCTCTTCCTTCATCCGGAAAGCGAAGGGCAGTGACTGGTCTCAGCCTCTCTGTTCCTGTTGATGGTGAGATGATATCCATAAGGGAGATTCTTTCCTATTACAGGCTTCCGGAAGGCTCTGATAAACACAAAGTCGCAATAATAAAAGGAATATGGATCAGTGTCCCTCTCAAACATGGCTGTGGGATAGAAGCCGGTGTCATCCGTAAGAATGCGCTTCATCCTGCTGTCCGGGAGGATTTCTACAGCGCCGAAGGCTTTATTCTTGAAGATGGGGAAGATGACTGGGATGGATGTCTTTTTTTCGCAGACGGAAAGAAATCAATGGAAAGACTTCATGCATTGCTTCCCGATGTGTATGGACTGTATCAGGCATGTTTGTCAAAATCCGGCTCAATGATGTTCCGTGTCAGCAATAATCGCCTATACCTCCTTGATTATGGCCGTTCACTGGATTTTGATGCTCCTGTCAGGAAAGGCCTTGATATCTCAGTCCTGACAAGTAACAGAGTCACTGAATTCCAGAAGCTTCTGGAGCTTTCTGAGACGATTCAGAAGAAAAACTGAAAACATGATCCTTATACACAGGGGCTGCTTCGAACAGCCCCTGTGTTTGTTTCAGGACTCAGGATACCAGGCTGAAACCCTTATATCCGTCTCTCCTGTGTCCCTGTTCCTTGTGAGGCGGAATATCCTTCCTTCAACTGTTATATCATGGCCATCCCAGGCCGCGGATTCTGAGAATTCAAGCTGCCCAATGCCTCCTCCGATTGCCGGAATTCCATGGAAAGTGCCGTTTTCTATCACAAGGCCACCCCATGCGGTATTCGGCCCGATGATTCCTGCAGTTCCGAGATCCGTGTATGAGTCGCCATTGTCATCATCGATACTCACACTCGATGCATCCTCTCTGGAAGGGGAGTTGTAGACAGCACCGAACAGCCGTCCGCTGTATCCGAAGTACGAAGTGTAGGTGTTGTCACCAGAGATTATTTCTTCTTCCGCCATTTCTCCTGTTGTTATCGGCGCCTTTCCCGCGGAGCAGGCGATGACAGCATTCTTTCCCTGAAGATTTCCTGCGATGCCTCCCGCGTACTTCTCACCGTGAACAGAGGCAGTGTTTATCGCACCTCTTACTGTGATATTGTTCATTGATCCTGCGATGCCACCTGCAGAGGAGGCAGATGTCACCTCGCCGCTGTTCTTTGCGCCGTTTATAACGAAATTCGTTCCATACCCGATTATTCCGCCAGTGTCCTGTGTTCCCCTGACTGTTCCACTGTTTACCGCAACAGACATCGAATAATGCTTGTTTTCCTCATCTGTACCTGAAGCGTAGCCGACAATGCCTCCTGTGAATCTCTTTCCATCAACAGTGCCGGAATTCCCGACATTCTCGATTGTGATATTATTCGAGGCATAACCGAGGATTCCTCCGTTTCCATCATTGCCGTCGGATACTGTTCCTGTATTCGTGCAATCCTCTATGACAGTGCTTGCAGTCGCATTGTTTATTGCGGCGATACCTCCGACCTTCTTCTCGCCGGATATTGAGCCGGCATTGCTGCAGCCGGAGATGGTGGCAGAACCGCTTCCATATATTCTGGCAATGATTCCTGCTGCAGCCTGTGCACCATGGACAGAGGCTTTATTGTGGCAGTTCGTTATTGCTGAGACTCCTCCTTCCTCATCCATTGTCGCACCGATGATTCCTCCTGCGGTGTCTCCGTTGTCAGTAACACTTCCGCTTTCAAGCGTAAGATTGCTGATGGAAGCATTTGCGATGACTCCGAAAAGTCCGGAAACGCTGTTGTCAGTCTCTTCCATCTGGTTGATGAAGAGGTTGCTTATTGTATGGTCCTGGCCGTCAAAGGAACCTCTGAAATATCTGGAAGAGGCGGTCCCGTCTCTTGTAGGAGCTCCGATAGGAGTCCATTCAAGATTGTTCAGATCGATATCTGCGGCGAGGAGGATCTTCTTCCCTGTGAAATCCGTTTCATCCTCAACGAGCTTTGCAAGACCTGCAAGCTGCTCTGCCGTCTTCAGTGTGTACTCTGTCTTTGCCGCATCGTACCAGGTGGTGTCTGCGTTCCCGTTCCAGGGTGTCTCTATGACAATGGGATTCCTGTTGCCGTCGACTGTAATCGATACACCGCCATTGATTGTGACTTCATCCTCATCCGGAACACTTTCGAACTTCACGCTTATTGCTGCAGAAGCGGCATCCTCTGTATATGTGAGCTTGAAGCTGCCATCATCTGTCCTGCCGCTTATAGCCTCGGCATCTACGGTGTATGTCCTGCTGTTCCTGCCGCTTCCCTGAGTGAATTCAAGCCTGTTAACTTCAGCAGTATATTCGTTGAGAGTGGCAGTATGGATGTCCCCGTCTACAATGACTGACCCAGTGAAAATGAATACGATTGATCCGTTGTCTATCGAATCTATGGCAGTTCCGATAAGCCCTTTCCCACGGTAGCCGTCTGAAAAGCTTACAATGGCCTTGAGTGCAGTGTCTTCGATTGCTGTTATGGAAAAGCTTCTTGTTGCTGTTCTTGCTGCCGTTTCCCACTTGACGGACATTCCTTCGGGAGGAGCCCCAAGCTCGGAAACGATTCCAGGAATATTCAGTGCTTCTGCAACTTCCTCGTCTGACAGTCTCTCTGGACGATCAGTGTCTGGGAAGAATGGTGGATACCCCCCCCCAGTACGTCTCATTCTGGCATCCTGTCGCTAAAAATAGGCTGCACAGAATGGTCAGCAGCATTATGCTGATGGATATGAAATTCTTCCTTTTCATATTAACTTCCTTTTTGAAAACAATATCATGATTTTCTGCAGTTTACATGGAATTAACATCGGAACAGGGAAAAATATCTCAGAAAATAACTTTAAAGAAAAAGACGCTCCGGCAGAACCGGAACGTCTTTCATGATCTTTGTCGGAGTTTCTCAGATCAGAAGATCTGCATATGCTTTCAGAAGTTCATCTCCCTCGCATCCTGCAAGGACTTTCTTCGCAAGAACCTTGCCAAGCTGCACTCCTTCCTGATCGAAGGAATTGAGATTCCAGATGAAGCCCTGGAACATCACCTTGTTCTCATAGTGGGCAAGAAGCGCACCAAGGGAAGAAGGTGTGAGTTCGTCGCCGTAGATGAGGGATGATGGCCTGTTCCCATCGAATTCCTTGTTTGGGTTATCATCATCCTTGCCGCGTGCAAATGCCGCAATCTGCGCAGAGAGATTTGCATTGAGCTTTGTCTGGCTGTATGAACCGGCGGTAATGATGTCGTTGCCGTACTGGCATTTCCTGAAGCCGATGAACTGGAGAGGAATGATATCCGTTCCCTGATGCAGCAGCTGGTAGAATGAGTGCTGTCCGTTCGTTCCGGGTTCACCGAAGATGACAGGACCTGTAGGATAGGAGATCTTCTCGCCATTTCTGTTGACATGCTTTCCGTTTGATTCCATATCAAGCTGCTGGAGATGTGCAGGGAAGCGGGAGAGCGCCTGTGAGTAGGGGAGTATCGCAGTGGAAGGATAGCCCATCACATTCCTCAGATAGAAACCTGCCAGTGCATCCATCAGTGCGCCGTTTCTGGTTATGTCCGTCTCCGTTGAAAGCACATCCTCTTCATGTGCGCCGCTTAGAAGTGCACTGAACGTATCAAAACCATAAGCAAGAGAGAGCACGACACCACCGACTGCTGATGTCGATGAATAACGTCCACCGATGTAGTCATCCATGAAGAATGCCGCAAGCATCGACTCATCCTTTGCCAGCGGGGATGTCTTGCTGGTTACGGCAACCATGTGCTTGGAAGGTACGAGCCCTTCGATGGGGGAGCTCTTGAGTGTTTCCAGCACGAGGTCGCGGTTCGTGAGGGTTTCCTGAGTAGTGCCGCTCTTGGAGACAAGGATAAAGAGCGTTGTCTCGAAATCGAGGCGTCTGATGACGGCTGCGGCATCGTCGGGGTCGACATTGGAGATGAATTCACCCCTGAGCTGCTTTATTCCCTTTCCATCTGCCCAGCCCTTGAGTGCAAGATACAGTGCTCTTGGTCCGAGATCTGAGCCGCCGATACCGATCTGGCAGACAGTGGTGAACTTCTTTCCGGTGGATCCCTTGATACGGCCTTCCCTCACATCCTCGGAGAATTTCCTTATCTTGTCGAGTTCTCCCTTGTAGAACTCATCCTTATCCTCTCCGTCGGCCTCAATCTTCTTTCCCAGTACATTGCCTCTTGTGAGATGATGGAGAACGAGACGTTTCTCTCCTGTATTCATCATCACTCCGGAAAGGATTTCCTTGTACTTCCCGACAAGTTCCATTTCATCTGAAAGCTTCTGGAGGGCTTTTACGGTATCATCTGAAAGCGGCATGGCTGCCCAGTTGTATCTGAGACCGCCACCAAGCGCTATGTCATGTGTCTTTACACGTTCCGGTGTCAGGAGTTCCTTCACCGTGCTTTTCTTTCCATCAAGAAGGGCTTTGTAGCTCTGGGTTTTATCAAGGTTGATGTATTCCATAAATCACTCCTTTATCTCCGGAATCCTTGCATTGAAGCTTTCCAGAAGATCCTCTTTTGTCATTCCCTCGCGGAGAATGACGAATATTGTGTCATCACCTGCAACGGTTCCGAGGATTTCAGGGAGCGCAAGCACATCAAGGGCAAAGCCCACACTGTTAGCATGTCCCGGTCTTGTCTTAATCACCCCGAAGTTTCCAGAGAACTCGATGGATATTATACCTCTTCTTACGTCCTGTATGTAGCTTTTCTCAGATTCGCTGACAAGGTCGCTTTCTGGCAATGTGTAATAGTATCCGGACCAGCCATCGGAAATCTTTCCGACTTTGAGCATCTTAAGGTCTCTTGAGAGCGTTGCCTGGGTAACGTTGTATCCTTCTTTTTTCAGAAGTTCCAGGAGAGTGTCCTGATTATCTATCCTGTTGTTCCTGATCAGCTCCTTGACGACGGTAAGTCTGTTATGTCTTTCTTTCATTAATCCTCCGGAATGCATAAGTATGCATAATCTATGCAATAGTACCGCTTTGAAGCAGTGGTTGCAATGATTATTTTGTGCGGCAAATGTATGGAATTGCAGAACAATACCTTATTCTGTACGTATTAATGAATAAGGGTGTCCAAGAACCGTCAATCATATTATGATGCATTTAATCTGATTCAAGGGGTCAATATGGCTGTTCTTATTGTGATTATCATTGCTTTGATCTTAATTGTCTGGTGCATTTCCACCTACAATTCGCTTGTAAGACTCAGAAACAAGGGCGATGAGGCGGCCTCTGGTATCGATGCTCATCTGAAAGAGCGGTCAGATCTCATTCCCAACCTTGTTGAGACTGTCAAAGGCTATGCCGGGCATGAAAGCAGTGTCCTGGAGAATGTCATAGAGGCAAGAAGCAGGGCATCTTCTCTTTCCGGAAGTGAAAGGACAAAGGCTGAAGGAGAGCTTTCCGGGGCGCTTTCAAGGCTTTTTGCTGTTGCAGAGAATTATCCTGAGCTGAAAGCCAATCAGAATTTCCTGGATCTGCAGAATCAGCTTGCACGCATCGAGGAAACGCTTGCGAATGCAAGGAAGTACTACAATGCCGTTGTCCGTGAATACAACGACAAGACGATGATGTTCCCTTCATCGGTTATTGCCTCGCTGTTCCATTTCCAGAAACGTGAGTACATAGAGATAGATGAAAGCGACAGGGAAAGAGCTGAGGTGAAGTTCTGATGAGAAAGCTCTTTCTCATTGCCTTTTTCCTTCTTCTGATTATTCCTCTCTATGCCGAGGCCTTCATACTGGACTATTACTCCGTCATCATGAACGTCGATGATGAGCGTTCAATGACCATAAAAGAGGATTTCTCGCTTGAATATACAGTCCCATCCCACGGGTTTTACAGGGATATACAGTACAGATTCCGAGACGGAGTGACTGCTGATGTGGATATACTCTGGACTTCGGAGGATGTGCTTGAGGAGGATAATGGGGAATATATCTCCGTGCGTTTCGGAGACCCGGACAAGCGCGTGATAGGCGGTCCTTATGAGTATGATATGAAATACACATACTCCTTAGGCGCGGATCCCTATCCCGATTATGATGAGATTTATTACAACATAGTCTCTTCTGGTGCGTGGGATACGGTGATTGAACGCCTCGTGTTCTCGGTGACTCTTCCACATCCTGTGTCCCGTGACCGCATCTGGCTGACTGCCGGCCCATATGGATCTGAAATGGAGATACCGTTCAACCTCTCAGAGGACGGATGCACGATAAGCGGCCGCTATTCAGGACTTCCTGCAGGATATAGCGTGACGCTGAGAGTGGAGATGGAAGAGGGGTATTTCAGTGAGGCTGTTCCCCGGTTCAATTTCCGCACACTAAGCTTCTGGCTGTCTCTCTCGCTCTCTGTCATGGTGGCTGCTCTAGTTCTGTTTGTCTGGTGGCGCTGGGGAAGGGATGAGAAGCTTGTCTTTCCTGTGTCGTACAATCCTCCGGAGGGGCTGACTCCGATGGATGCTGCTTTCATCTATAAAGGTGCTGCTGACAACAGCGCAGTCTCTGCCATGCTCATCTACTGGGCAGACAAGGGCATTATAGAAATAACTGACAATGGAGATGATGACTTTGTCTTCACGCGTCTTTCGGATATCCCGGAAGGGGCAGGGGATGCTGAAAAAAGGCTTTTCAATGCTTTCTTCGCATCCAGTGACTCTGTGGATACGAAAAGCCTGAGGATCCTTGGGTTTGCCTCAAAGCTTCAGGGCGTGCGAAAGGCTGAAAGTGAGTATTTCACAGGGGAGCGCAGCCTCTCTTCTCCTTCTTCTGTCCGTCTGAGAAAGCGTGTGATGCTTCTTTTGATAATCCCTGTGATTCTTCACGCCTTCATCTCGACACTCACACTTCCTCTTTTCATGTCAGTCTTTGTATTGTTTCCATCCCTGATGGCCTATCTTGTGCTTCGGTCACAAGCAGGGGCAATAGAGAGGAAGATGAGGGGAAGCGGATTCCGTTTCTCCTATATTGCAGCTCCTTCTGCCTTCCTTCTTTTCATCTGGTTTTTCATTGTGTCAGCACTCTCTCCGTATGATCTGACATATACAAGGACAGTCATTGAGACTGCTGTCTTTCTCATATCTCTCATGGTCTCCATGCTTGCCTCAGCTTCCATAGACCGCAGAAGCGAGTATGCGGATAAAGTTCTCTCCTCCGTACTTGGTTACAGGGAATTCATCGAGAAGGTCGAGAAGGACAGGATTGAGAAACTCTCAAAGGAAGATCCACAGTTTTTCTATCATGTTCTCTCGTATGCCATGGCTCTGGACACAGAGGATGAATGGGTGAGGGCTTTCAGCGGTATGTATGTTGAACCTGCCCGCTGGTATCATGGAGACGATGTTGCGGATATCTACATTCTTTCCTCGTTCTCAAGGCGCTGGAATCATGCATACTCCTCTGTGATTGCTCCTCAGCCACGTGGAGGCGGGGCAAGGACCACAAGGGGCAGTTCCGGATTCTCAGGAGGAGGATTTTCAGGAGGTGGAGGAAGAAGCTGGTGAATGACGGACTGTATATGATCCTCGCATTGCTTTATGTCTCTGCGGTGCTGTCTCTCTCTGCTGTGGCTCTCCGCAAGGGATTCTGGAGTTCAGAAGAGGCCAGAAAAGGGGTGCATGTCCTCGTATCCTTTTCTGTTTTCCTGATTGCATACTGCATCTCTTCTCCTTTCCTCCGTCTTGCCGGGCCCATGATTTTCATAGTCATGAACGGCTTCATCGGATATAAAACCGGATCAAGGATGACGGGGCTTGTCCTCTATCCTCTTTCACTTCTCATTCTCACATCCGCCATGAATCTTGGCTTTCTCTCTCCTCGTTCCCTTGTCGCTGCGTCTCTCACAATGGGGCTTGGAGATGGGGCTGCAGCTGTTGCCGGAATGAGGATGGGGGAGCACAGGCTTGGCAGAAAGACGCTTGAAGGCTCTGAAGCGATGTTTGCAGTGACATTCCTTGTTTTCCTGCTTTCAGGAGAAAACTGGTCAATGTCGTTTATGGCAGCTGCGGTCATAGCAGCCGCGGAGGCTCTGTCCCCGCATGGCCTTGATAATCTCATTGTTCCATTGATTGCAGCGGTATTTGCGGAGGTGATATGAAATCCTGGACGGGCATTCTTGATTCCCTCTTCTTCTCGTTGCACCTTGGGTGGAGAGTGGCTGTCATTCTCGTGTTGATGGCTGTTATGGTCGTCATTGCAAGGAAAAGGCATTTCCTGACACTCTCAGGTGCTTTCACTGCCGCTCTGCTAGGCTTTGTGGTGATGTACATCGGAGGAGTGTCTGCAATTGTCCTTCTGCTTTTCTTCTTCCTATCATCGTCCGTTATCAGCAAGCTTGTCCGGAGTGATTGTAGCATCGCTGCGAAGGGAAGCGAAAGGGACATGATGCAGGTAATTGCCAATGGCCTTCCTGCAGCGCTCTCCCTCATTCTCTTCCGCCTCTCCCCATATCCTGATGCATTCCTTGCCGCGTTTGCAGCCGCACTTGCGGAAGCGGAAGCCGATACACTTTCCGGAGAGATCGGGAGATTAAGCCATCGTGATCCGGTGTCAATAATCACACTCACACGTGTTCCCAAAGGTATTTCAGGCGGAATAACAATACTCGGCCTTGTGTCTGGCGCACTTGCTTCCTTCCTTGTATCGCTTCTCTTCCTGGGGACCTTCGGCTGTTCTCTGGTGGCTTTCCTCACTGTTGCAGCTTCCGGTTTTCTTGGTTCGGTTCTCGATTCCTTTCTGGGCGCGACAGTGCAGGTCCATTACAGGCGTAAGGATGGAAGCATAACGGAAAAAAGCGAGGAAAATGGTGAAAGGAATGAAAGGGCCAGAGGAATCAGATGGATGGATAACGATATGGTCAATCTTCTCTCCGGATTCTTCTCCGTGGCCCTTTCCTCTTCATTTATGCTGCTTTTCTGATTCACATAGGAACAACAATGTTCTCGTAGAGCTTTCCATTGATGGTAAGCGTTACTTTGTCATTTCCTTCAGAGCTCAGATTCGTCGGGAAGAAGCCGTCGATGGAGAATGTATGGCCTCCGATTGAGATAATGACGTTCTGTATGTCATATCCGAATTTTGAATAATCAACCACAAGCTTTCCGTCCAGTACGATATCAAGGCCATAGACCTCAGCTGTTCCATTTTCGATTGTAATTACTTCGCCGTCCGCAGGCTTTCCCTCAAAATTTGCTGCCTGTGATACTGCGTTGTAGAAGAAGTATACGATTGCACTTGGATCAAGTACGTGCCCATCGATTTCCGTCTCTCCGACTATTCCCGTGATCTCTTCCGGAGTGGATGGCTCCTCTCCTTTGTTATCAATACCCCCCCCCGTTGGGACTGCATGCGATGCCGAAGAACATCATGGCTGCCAACAAAACAATAAAGAGTTTTTTCATTTGTTTCTCCTTTTCTATAGGGATATATGTAAAACCTACATGAATCAATGATGGAAAGACTGCATTTGGGAAATTTTCCGTTTGTGCGATGAATCAAAAGGAAAAATAAATCTGACTTGCCGACTTTGTCCTTTGTATATATCTTATCTGTTGGCAGCAATCTGCTATTCGAAAAATATAAGGAGATACATAGATTATGGCAAAGCAGCTTCAGTTCAATGAAGAGGCTAGGAAGTCTCTGGTAAATGGTGTTGAGAAGATATCCAAGGCAGTAATGACTACACTTGGTCCAAAGGGAAGACTTGTTCTTCTTGATAAGAAGTATGGTGCTCCTACAGTGACAAAGGACGGTGTTTCCGTTGCTCGTGAGATTGAGCTTGAGGATCCGTTCGAGAACATGGGTGCACAGCTTCTGAAGGAAGTCGCGGCAAAGACAAATGACGTTGCCGGAGATGGAACAACAACAGCTACTGTCCTTGCATGGTCAATCACCAAGGAAGGAATGAAGAGTGTTGCTGCTGGTGTAAGCCCGATGGGAATCAAGAAGGGTATCGATAAGGCTGTCGAGGATACCGTTGACTGCATCAAGGGACAGGCCAAGATGATCCAGGATAAGGAAGAGATTGCACAGGTCGCTTCAATCTCTGCAAATAACGATAGAACAATCGGCGATGAGATTGCAAATGCAATGGACAAGGTAGGCAAGGATGGAGTCATCACTGTCGAGGAGTCCAAGACAATCGAGACAACAGTTGATTTCGTTGAGGGTATGCAGTTCGACCGCGGATACCTTTCCGCATATTTCTGCAACAACAGAGATACCATGACTGCTGTTCTCGACAACCCGTACATTCTCATCTATGACAAGAAGATTTCTGCAATGAAGGATCTTCTCCCTGTTCTTGAGAAGGTAGCACAGTCCGGCAAGCCGCTTCTTATCATCGCAGAGGATGTCGATGGCGAAGCTCTTGCAACACTCGTTCTCAACGCAGTCCGCGGCACACTCTCAGTTGTCGCAGTGAAAGCACCGGGATTCGGTGACAGAAGAAAGGCAATGCTTGAGGATATCGCTATTCTCACAGGTGGTCAGGTAATCACAGAAGAGCTTGGAATGAAGCTTGAGAATGCAGATATCTCAATGCTCGGAAGAGCAAAGAACATCAAGGTCGAGAAGGAGAATACTACAATCATCAATGGTGCAGGTTCTTCCGATGCTATCCGCGACAGGATCGCACAGATCAAGATGCAGATTGAGGATTGCACATCCGACTATGACAGAGAGAAGCTCCAGGAGAGACTTGCAAAGCTTGCAGGTGGTGTTGCTGTTGTTAACGTTGGTGCAGCTACAGAAGTTGAGCTCAAGGAGAAGAAGCACAGAGTAGAGGATGCTCTCAGTGCAACACGTGCAGCTATCGAAGAGGGTGTCATCCCTGGTGGTGGAGTTGCTCTTGTTCAGGCTGTCAACGAGCTTCAGAAGAAGGACCTTTCTGCACTCACAGAGGAAGAGAAGGTTGGTTACAGGATTGTCATCCGCGCACTTGAGGAGCCTATCAGACAGATTGCAGAGAATGCAGGTGTTGATGGATCCATCATCGCAGATACATGTAAGAAGGAGAAGAAGGGTGTTGGTTTCGATGCCAATGCAATGAAGTGGGTCAATATGGTAGAGAGCGGTATCATCGATCCTGTGAAGGTCACAAGATCTGCTCTTCAGAATGCAGCTTCAATTGCTTCCCTCATTCTCACAACAGAATGTGCAGTTACAGATATCCCTGCTCCAGAACCGGCAGCACCAGCTAACCCGGGTATGGGCGGCGGAATGATGTAATAGAGAATACTCATACTGGCGGCAGGGCAGCAGCTTTGCCGCTTTTTTGTCTGAGAATACAGACTGCCGTCACACAATGCCTTATCGTGTTGACTGCGGTTTGTCTCTGATGTTACCTTCTGTGTAATACGTACTGAGAGGTTTAGAAGAAATGCAGGGTCAGATGACTACAACAATCATCACATTCGTACTTATAATCCTTATTTTCTATTTCCTTATCATCAGACCTCAGAAGAAGAGGGATAAGGAGACAAAGGCAATGCTCGCAGCAATGAAGAAAGGCGACAGGGTTGTCACCATCGGAGGAATCCATGGGACAATCATCACAGTCAAGGATCAGACTGTCGTCGTCAAAGTCGATGATGCGGCACGTATCGAGTTCTCAAAGAGTGCCATCTCCACGGTAACCAGCAAGGATGCTGCAAAGACAGCTCCTAAGAAGACTGAGGAAAAGGCTGAGGAGAAGAAGGCAGAAGAGAAGGGTGGAGAGGCCGGAAGCATCGGTGTTGATTCCGCTTCTGACAAGAAGGACGAATAATCTGAGAAGGCTTCATGCCTTCGCATCCAGGGGCAGGTCTTCGTATCTTGCCCCATTTTTTGTTTCCCGATAAATGAAAGTAATAGTTCCTGAAATTTATGGTTTCTGCAGCGGGGTCCGTGAAGCCATTCATAAAGCAGAGAAAGCGATGGAAAGTGCTTCAGAGAAGGGGATTCCGTGCTATTTCTATGGTGCTATAGTGCATAACAGGGAAGTGATGGATTCCTTTGTGAAGCGGGGTGCTATCCTCATAAATGATCCGGATGAAGCCAAGGCCCCTGGCCTTGTTGTAATCAGGGCGCATGGGATAACAGACCGTGAGAGGGCAGTGTTCCTTGAAAAGGGCCTTACGGTTGCCGATGCAACCTGTCCCGTGGTTTTAAGAAGTCAGTCTCTTCTGCGTTCCTCTGATAAACCTGTTGTTGTGATAGGCTATGCCGGACACAGTGAGGTCGTGTCACTTCTCGGTTCCGCATCCTGTGCTGCCCTTGTTGAGACTCCGTGCGATGTGGAGAGACTCAGTACAGCTCTGTACTATAACGCTGTTGTACAGACGACATTTTCCCTTCCAGAGCTTGAGGCAATAAAGGCAAAGGCTCTTCAGACAGGGGTTTCCATTACAATACTCAACACGATATGCAGAGCTTCAATGGACCGTCGCGCTTCATTATCTGCTATAATGGACTCCGTGGATGCTCTCATCGTCGCAGGTGACAGCGCCTCAAGAAACACCCTTGAGCTATGGAATGAGGCAAAGCGTACAGGAAAACCTTCATTCCTTGTATCCGGAGAGGAGGATATTCCTGATACTGTCTTCTCTCTCCAGACTGTCGGATTGACAGCTGGTGCTTCCTGTCCGGATACTCTCATAGAGGGAATAAGAAGGAGATTAGAGGATGCCTGATTCAAGAATACCGATACCATCTGTACGCCGTTTCCCGTCATATCTGCGGATTCTGATGCAGCAGCGGGATGCCGGGCACAGGACAATAAGCGCCACACAGCTTGCAGATGAGCTTGGCCTTACTTCAATCCAGGTGAGAAAGGATCTTGCAAGTACCGGAATAGAAGGGCGTCCGAAGATCGGGTTTCTTATTGAGGAGCTCATTGCCTCCATTACCCATGCCCTCGGGTGGGATAACCTCACTGAGGCGCTTATCATAGGGGCCGGAAATCTTGGCTCTGCGCTTGCTGCGTATGATGGATTCTCGGCATACGGCCTTCGTATTGTTGCGATCTTCGATAAGGACCCAAACAAGATCGGGAAGAAAATAGGGGACCTGACAATCCTTCCGGTAGACAGTATCAACCAGTATATAAAGAACAACAGGGTCACTATTGCCGTGATCGCTGTTCCTGCTAATCAGGCGCAGGCTACTGCGGACATGCTCGTGAAATGCGGTATTCGCGGTATCTGGAATTTTGCACCGAAGAACCTGAAAGTGCCTGAGGACGTTGTGATGCAGCGTACGGATCTTGCCGCATCCTTTGCGGTCCTTTCCGTGCTGCTGAGAAGGAAATACAGAGAAGAGACTGACCAGGTTGAATCTGAACTGGAATAATCTCTTTCATTTCCATGCTCTTTGCTTTTCTTTCAGCTGCAGAGGCGCTACGAAGCTGCAAATCATTTGCATTCAGTGCGGTTGATGCTCTTTTATCTGTGCATTGTGGATAATAATATTACAGTATTCACATTAACTCGAAGTTTGT
This sequence comes from uncultured Spirochaetales bacterium, assembly GCA_949287505.1. Taxonomy (GTDB): domain Bacteria; phylum Spirochaetota; class Spirochaetia; order Sphaerochaetales; family Sphaerochaetaceae; genus Ornithospirochaeta. The sequence continues at coordinate 44,032 of CASEGX010000015.1, forward strand.
TGTTCTTTAGTGCACGATTATGCGGTTTTATATCGCTAATTCCTGTCTGCTAATCATTTTATTGACTTCCATTTAAATCTCGGATAGTCTCTTATATGACTTAGGAGAGTTTATGGCGGAAAAGGAGAAGCTCAGAGTCGAGCTCTGTATGGGATCAAGCTGTTTTGCAAGAGGTAACAGTGTCACCCTCATGAGCCTGGAGGAGTTCGCGGAGCAGAATGGATTGTCGGACAGAATAGAGCTTGAGGGGCATCTCTGTCTTGGAAAGTGCAATAGCGGACCTCATATAAGAATCGGTGATAAGGAATACTCCGGTGTCACGGACCCAGATGCAGTCATAGATCTGGTCAGAAAAGCTCTGGAGGTGTGAGATGCAGAACCCGATTTACACCGAAGTCACGAGCTGCCGTGATTGTTATAAATGCGTCAGGTCCTGTCCTGTCAAGGCGATACAGATAAAGGAAGGACATGCCATGATCATCAAGGACCTCTGTATTTACTGCGGCCGGTGCGTGCATGTCTGCCCCAACAGCGCAAAGAAGGTCAGGGAAGACAAGGACCGCGTCAAGCTTGCCATCGCATCCGGGCGTAAGGTGATCTGTTCTCTCGCGCCATCATACGCATCTGAATTCAAGGGTCTTGAAAGAGAAATACTCACCGCGCTCAAGAAGCTGGGTTTTGCAGCAATCTCGGAGACCGCAATAGGTGCAACCCTTGTCTCCGAGGCTCTCGATATCTATTCCAGAGAGCATGATGGAACAGCTCCTTTCATCGGTACGGCCTGTCCTTCCGTGGTTGAGCTTGTGCGTAAATACTATCCTGCAGATGTGGATAAGCTTGCACCGGTTCCATCCCCTCTGCAGACGCATGCGGCATATCTCAGGCATCTTTATAATGAGGATTTTGCCATAGCCTTCATCGGTCCATGCATCGCAAAGAAGGTCGAGGCCGATACGACTCCGGGTTATCCAGATTTCGCAATCACGTTCAAGGAGCTCAGAGCATGGCTGGACGAGGAGGGGATAGATCTCTCTGAAATCGAGGCAGAGGATGTGGATTTCATTCCTGCAAAGGCCGGCACGGCGACGATATATCCTGTCGAAGGGGGACAGATTGCCACATCGAAAGTATGGAGCGGCAATGCATTCTCCTCAGATGCGCTTGCCTTCTCCGGAATAGATCAGGTCATGTCAGCGCTCAGCGATGATACGTTCCCTCTTCCTTTCCTGGAGCTTCTTGCCTGCGAGGGCGGGTGTATCAACGGCCCGGCGTCAAATGACAGGATCTCGATGGCTGCAAGGAAGAAGGCGGCCTCAGAGCATACTACCAAGCGCCTTGATGAGGTAGAGCTTTTCACCGGCGACAAGGAATTTGCAGAGCTTCTGCTTGAGAAAGGGTATGGAATTCTTCATAACCCCGGTCCAAAGGCAGAGTCAAATGGCCGCGGGAAGCATACTGAGGATGAGATAAAGAGAGCTCTCGTCGATCTTGGCAAGCTCACGAAAGCTGATGAGCTGAACTGTGGTGGCTGTGGATACAATACCTGCCGCGACATGGCGATTGCCTATCTCGATGGCATGGCCGAGATTGAGATGTGCGTTACCAAGATGCGCAAGGAAGCGGAGAGCAAGGTCGATGTGCTTCTCCGCAACATACCTACAGGTGTTGTCATCGTCGATTCGGATCTGAATATCGCGGACTGCAATGTGCATTTCCTTGAGTTCTTCGGCGATATGGAGGAGAGCTTCCTGGACCAGAGCATATTGCAGATGGTCAAAGGCCTGCCTCTTGAGAGATTCGTGCCGTTTGCGGACAAATTCCGCGATCAGTTCTATCTCTCGCATCCCGGACAGTACAGAGTGCATTTCAAGGATAAGTACCTTCGTGTCACGTTCTTCCTTGTAGAGTCAAAGAGACTCCTGGGTGCTATGTTCGAGGATATAACGACGCCTACAATCAGAAGGGAGACGGTCGTAAAGAAGGCAGAGGATGTCATTCAGAAATCCCTTGAGACGGTTCAGCAGATAGCTTCTCTTCTGGGAGAGAATGCCGCAGAGACGGAGATTATGCTCAATTCTCTCATCGATGCATTCAGCGTGCATGGAACGGGAGAGGGGGAGAGTGATTTCCGGCAGGATGAGGATGGGGATCTGTCATGAATAATATCTTCATAGATGTGGATTACGCACAGATCTATAAACACGGGCAGAAAATCGGAGGCGATGTCTTCCTTCTTTCCCGCAATCCTGAGAATAACCAGATAGTCTCCACGCTTTCCGATGGACTTGGAAGCGGGGTCAAGGCAAATGTGCTCGCTTCTCTTACAGCGCATATGGCACACCGTCTCTCATTCTCTCCGATAGATCTCAGCCACTCAGCGAAGATTATCATGGATACGCTTCCAGTGTGTAAGGAACGCAAGATAAGCTACTCCACGTTCACTATTGCAGACATCCGCTACAAGGAGGACATGGAAGACATCGAGGTTAATCTCGTTGAGTATGACAATCCATCATCGCTGCGCTTCTCCGGCCCTGATCCTGTTTCCTGGGAAAGAAGCCGCACGGAGCTGCAGAGAGAGGGAGCATTCAAGAAGGAGATTATTGCCCACTCGGTCTTCAAGCTCGGATTCGGGGACCGTCTGGTGATGTTCTCCGATGGGGTTACGCAGTCCGGGCTCGGCAAAAGCCTTCCTCTTGGATGGAGGCTTGATGGAGTCCGTAAGTTCATCTCCGAGGAAATCAGAAAGGATGAGGATATCTCATCGCGTGATCTTTCCCGTGCGATAGTCCAGAAAGCATGCTCTCTTGACGGACTTGCCGCAAAAGATGATATAACCTGCGTTGTAGTGTACATCAGGAAGCCACGTCGTCTCCTCATCGTAACCGGTCCTCCTTTCACAAAGGAAGCGGACGAGATTCTCGGAGAGAAGATAAAGGCATTCGATGGCAAGAAGATCGTCTCTGGAGGAACGACTGCCCAGATTGTCTCCCGCCTTTTCGGAAAGAAGCTGACACTGGATCTTTCATCCTGGTCGAAGGACGTTCCGCCAGCATCCAAGATGGAAGGCATCAATCTGGTCACTGAGGGCATGCTCACCCTTTCAAAGGTCGCGACAATCCTTGAGAAGAAGATCAATCCGGCGGATCTGCCGAATGATCCTGCGAAGAAATTCGTCGAGATGCTTTTAAACAGCGATCAGGTGCATTTCATAGTGGGAACAAAGATAAATGAAGCTCATCAGGATCCGAACATCCCTGTTGAGATCGGTATTCGAAGAACAATAATCGGGCGTCTTAGAACGGCGCTTGAGGAAATATATCTGAAGGAAACTTCACAGGAATATCTATAGGAGGATATCAAATGAAGAAGTCAAAGGTGAAAGTCAGAATCTGCCTTGGAACCGCCTGTTTTGTACAGGGAGGCGCAGACCTCCTTCTGTACAATGATTTCGTTGATCCTGCAATCCTTGCAGAGTGCGAGATCGAAGGCTGCTCCTGTCTTGATGAATGCAAGGTAGGAAACGGAAGCGCACCATATGTGTCAATCAATGACAAGATTTACAGCGGAGTAAATCAGGACATGTTCTGTAAGCTCCTTGCGGAGGCTGTGAAGAATGCTTGAGCTGAATAATCAGTATACTCTTATGAAGAGGAAGATCGATACTGAAGTGCTCAAGTGCTTCTTTAACGACACCCTCGTCGAGCAGGCTGATAGGCTCCCTTTTGAGATCATACCTAAGACACGCACGCCTTTCCGCTGCTGTATTTACAAAGAAAGGGCAATGGTCCGTTACAGGATCATGGCTCTTTCCGGTATAAACATCGAGAGAGATGATGATGAGGAAAAGCCGCTTTCTGCGTACATGCAGGAAGTGCTCGATGAGGATAAGCCGCCTCTACCGCTTCTGACAACCATCATCACAGGCTGCTCTGGATGCCCGAAATCACAGTACAGGATCAGTGACGGATGCCGTGGGTGTTTTGCACGCCCCTGTATGTCGAACTGCCCTAAGGATGCCATTGTCTTCATCAACGGACAGGCACATATCCAGGAAGATAGATGTATCAGATGCGGAAAATGCATGGAGGTATGTCCGTTCCATGCTGTCGTGCATATTCCTGTTCCCTGTGAAGAGGCATGCCCTGTCGATGCCGTGACAAAGAATGAAGAAGGATTTGTTGAGATCGAGCATGACAAGTGCATCGGATGCGGCAAGTGTGTACGCTCCTGTCCTTTCGGAGCGATTGTAGAGCGTTCGGGCCTTTTCCCTGTCCTGAAGATGATCAAGAAGGGTGAGAAGGTCGTTGCAATGGTTGCTCCTGCTATCGATGGACAGTTCCCAGGCACGCTTGAGCAGGTGAAGACTGCTATGAAGAAGGCCGGATTCTATGATGTTGTCGAAGTCGCTGAAGGCGCGGAGATCACATCGGAGAACGAGGCGGAAGAGCTTCATGAGAAGATCACGGAAGGCAAGGGCTTCATGACGACTTCATGCTGTGCAGCTTATATGGAACTGATCTACAAGCATATTCCTTATCTCAAGGACAGGCATTCGACATCTCTATCCCCTATGGGTTACACAGTGAATATCATCAAGGAAAGATATCCTGATGCCAAGATGGTATTCGTCGGTCCTTGTCTTGCAAAGAAAGCAGAGGTGGCAAGAAGATATAAGGATATCAGCGGTGTTATAACATTCGCAGAGCTTGCTTCCATATTCGTTGCAAAAGGTATCGATGTCCGCGAGATGGAGGCTGAGTCTCTTGGAGACACCGAATCCTTCCAGGATTGCCGCGAGTTTGCTGTCTCTCAGGGCGTTGCAAACTGCGTAATGCGCCGCTTCAAGAAAGATGGCGTGAATGCACGTGTGCTCCCGATCGATGGTCTGGATAAGAAGACTGTACGGTTGATGAAGACCTGGGAGAAGAGAGCGCCGGAGGCGGATCTTGTAGAGGTCATGGCCTGTGAAGGCGGATGTCTTGCAGGACCTGGTACGATCGTGAAACCGGCACTTGCCATGAAACTCAGGAACGGTGCAAAAACAGCAGCAAGGCCAGCTGCGAAATAATCCTCATCCGGCTGCGGCCGGATGTTTTTCGGAGGGCATATGAGAATACAGTATCAGGAACTATGTGACACACTTTCTTCCATTCTCGAGAAAAGAGGCATGTCACATTCCGATGCAGTACTCTCTGCCCATCTTTTTGCTGATGCCTCCAGAGATGGTGTATATACCCATGGTCTTAACAGATTCCCCCTTTATGTCTCTTATATCGACAGGGGCTTCATTGATGTCTCAGCCAGAGCGGAGCTTGAAAGCCGCGTGGGGCTCATTGAACGCTGGAAGGGAAACAAGGGGCCTGGGAATATAAATGCACACATGGCGATGCAGCGCGCCATAGAGCTTTCGCATGAGAGTGCGATAGGAGTTGTCGCGCTTCGTGACAACAATCACTGGATGAGGGCCGGTAACTATGGCCTTCAGGCTGCAGAAAATGGATGCATCGGCATTCTCTGGACAAATGCGATGCCGAATATGCCTGCATGGGGCGCATCCGATGCCCGTATTGGCAATAACCCTTTGGTGATTGCCGTTCCATACAAGGATACTCCTGTCCTTGTCGATATCGCCATGTCTATGTTCAGCTATGGAAAACTTGAGCGCTATGCCATGGAAGGAAGGGAATGTCCGGTTGATGGCGGTTTTGATGAAAAGGGCAATCTTACAAAGGACCCTGTTGCCATAGCAAGGACACGGAGGCTTCTTCCGATGGGGTACTGGAAGGGCTCAGGGCTTGCAATCGCTCTCGATCTCGTTGCTTCTCTTGTATCCGGAGGAAGAACTACGAAGGATATCGGAGAGCTTGAAGTTGAGACAGGAGTTTCCCAGTTTTTCATGGCAATCGACCTCTCTCTTTTCCCCGACAGGGATGAAATGGAAAGGAAAATAGGCGAGACTCTTGAGTTTATTGACTCCTCAGATCCTGTAAAGGAGAGCGTGAAGGTCCATTATCCTGGAGAAGGTATGAGAAGAATCCGGGAGGAGAGCATGAAGCTCGGTGTTTATGCTGACGAGAGCGTATGGGAGAAGATCTCAGGCCTCATCTGATCTTGGTATAGTTGCATTCGTCTGAGAATGGGCAGTCCTGGCACTCCGGAGTTTTCCTGCACCGCATCTTCCCATGGTCGAGCATGAGCCAGTGAAAGAATCCATCTATCTCGGCATTCTCTCTAAGTGTTGATCTGAAAAATGCCTTTCTTTCATCGTCGCTCCTGAAATCCAGCCCGAGGCGTGAGAGAAAGCGGCGTGTATAGGCATCTATTATGAAAGAGGAACGGTGAAATGCGTATACAAGAATCACGTCAGCGCTTTCTTCCCCGATTCCCTTTATATCCATCAACTCCTTCCTTATTGCCTCTGTGCTCATTGTCCTGATCGTCTCTTTTCTTTCCTCAAACCATGCAGTGAGTGCTTTTATGGTCCTTGCCTTTGCTTTAAAAAAACCGCATGGGCGTATCATGTCCTCAAGCTTTTCAAGTGAAATGAGAGAGATGTATGAAGGCGTCATTCTGCTGCCGATTGCCGCTGTTGTTTTCTCCACATTATTCCATGCAGTGTTCTGCACAAGGACTGCCTGGAAAAGCACTGTGTATGGATCCTCGGACCACCATCGCGGAGGTCCATAGGCAGTCAGAAGTCTCTGGTATATCTCAAGCGCTGTTAAAGGCATTGGCAAACAGGGCAGTATGTACTGCCTCTTCCTCCTACGACAGTGTGTTCAAGCCTTGTCCCGCAGCGCGGACATGGTTCTCCTTCGTGCCCATAGATCTGCAGGTATGGTGTATTCCTGTATTCCTTTCCCTTCGTCTGAAGGTAATCCTCGGGAGTTATCCTGTTTTTATCTATGAAATAAAGCAGTGTGGGGGCGATGGTAGAGAAAAGCCTTCGCACTTCCTCTTCGCTTAATCTGTTTCCTGCTTTGAGCGGATTGATTGCGGCGCGGAAGAGAATCTCATCTGCATATATATTGCCGATTCCGGCTATGAAGCTCTGGTCCATCAGGCATGTTTTCACCGCCCTCCGTGTATTATGCAGTCCTTCATATATGTAAGTCTGATTCATCTCCGGCGAAAATGGCTCAGGACCGAGTCTTGTGATTCCGCTTTTCTCCATGTCGTTTTCGTTTCTTATGAGATAGAAGCGTCCGAAACGGCGTGTGTCGGAGAACCGCAGCTCCTTCTTGTCGCTGAGTGAGAAGACAAGGTGGGTATGCTTTTCTTCCGGATGATTCTCAGGAGCCACGATCAGGCAGCCTGTCATTCTGAGATGTATGATCACATTCCCCTTGTTTGTTTTCGCTATAAGGAATTTTCCCCTTCTCTCCAGGGTGGTGAAAACAGCGCCTGTGAGGGCCTCGATGAATTCCGGTGCAGAGGAAGCTGCAATCACATCAGGATGACGCACGGAGATATTTGTGATTGTCCGTCCTGCAAGCTGCGGCATAAGCACCTGCCTTATTGTCTCAACTTCTGGTAGTTCTGGCATTTTCAAATCATATTATCCTCGTGGGTAAGTCTCAAGGGATATAAGACTTTCTCTTGATTATCCTCCGTCCTTTGCGCTATGCTCATGGCAACAGCAATGACGGAGACGAGTAACATCTGATTCTGCCTCTGAGAGGGTGTCCGCTTCGGCGGGTGAGAGACACCTGGAGATAGGATGCGAAAACCACTCCCGAGCCGCATGGATGAAAGGAGACGAGTATTCCATGCCGTTCCCTGCGTAAATGGATAATGAGCGTCCCCATCTGGGGGAAGCAAGGTGGAACCGCGGAGCCTTTGCAGCTTCGTCCTTGCAATTGAGCGAGGATGAGACTGGAAAGGCTTTTTCCTTATAAGGAGAGGATTATGGCAGATAATGAAAAGCTATCAATGATCAGGCATTCAATGGCCCATGTGATGGCTCAGGCAGTACTCGAGCTCTTCCCTGGAACGAAGATTGCTATCGGACCTGCTATTGAGAACGGCTTCTATTATGACTTCGATCTCCCGAGACCGCTGACGGATGCAGATCTGGAGACAATCAGCGAGAAGATGAAGGAGATTATCGCATCCGGTGTTCCTTTCGAGAGGAAGGAAATCTCAAGAGATGAGGCTAAGGCACTTTTCAAGGATCAGCCTTATAAGCTTGAGCTTATCGATGCAATCCCTGAAGGAGATCCGATTTCCCTTTATACACAGGGTTCTTTCACCGATCTCTGCAGGGGACCGCATGTCGAGAGTACAAAGCAGCTTCACGCAGATGCATTCCGTCTTCTCAGCATTGCTGGCGCATACTGGCGCGGAAATGAAAAGAATCCGATGCTCACCCGTATCTATGGAACGGCATGGACAAATCCCAAGGAGCTCAGGCTCTATATGGATTATCTTGCAGATATAGAGAAGAGGGATCACAGAAAGCTTGGCAAAGAGCTTGATCTGTTTTCACTGCATGAGGAGGCAGGCCCTGGTCTTGTTTACTGGCATCCGCGTGGGGCAAGAATCAGGCAGGCCATAGAGGATTTCTGGAGAGCTGAGCATTACAAGAACGGCTATGAGCTTGTATACACGCCGCATGTCGGACGCAGCTGGCTCTGGGAGACATCCGGACACCTGGGATTCTATAAGGAGTCCATGTATCCTCCAATGGAGATGGATAAATCAGACTACTATGTAAAGCCGATGAACTGTCCATTCCATATCATGATTTACAAGAATACAAAGCACAGCTACCGTGAATTCCCGTTCCGCTGGGCTGAGCTTGGAACAGTGTACAGATATGAGAAGGCCGGGGCGCTTCATGGCCTGATGAGAGTCCGTGGCTTCACTCAGGATGATGCTCATCTTTTCGTGACTCCGGACCAGATGGATGATGAGATTATCGAGGTTCTCCGTTTCTCGATGTTCATGCTTCATTCTTTCGGATTCCAGGATATCCATGCATATATCTCAACGCGTCCAGAGCATTCTGTTGGCGATCCGGAGAAGTGGGAAGCCGCGACAGCAGCCCTGAAGAAGGCTGTAGAGAAGGAAGGCCTCAAGTATGATATCGATGAGGGCGGCGGAGCATTCTATGGCCCCAAGATCGATCTCAAGGTCAAGGATGCCATCGGACGTGAGTGGCAGCTTTCAACGGTCCAGTTCGATTTCAATCTCCCTGAGCGTTTCGATCTGACATTCGTCGATAAAGACGGAACGGAGAAGCGGCCATATATGATTCACCGCGCTCTTCTGGGTTCCCTTGAGAGATTCTTCGGAGTCCTCATCGAGCACTATGCAGGAGCTTTCCCTCCATGGCTTTCCCCTGATCAGATTGCCATCATCCCTGTTGGTGAGAATGCCTTCGAATATTCGAAGAAGCTTGAGAAGAGGCTCAAGGGCGAGGGCTTCAGAGTTGTTACGGACCTCTCTGCAGACAGGATGAATGCGAAAATCCGCAATGCTCAGAAGATGAAGACTCCTTACATGCTCATCATCGGAGAGAAAGAGATGGCTGATGACTGCGTATCCGTGCGCTACCGCGGAGGTAAGCAGGTCAACGGCGTGAAGACTGAGGATTTCATTGCTGAGGTCCGCAGGGTGATCGACGCCAAAGAACAGATCTGACTATGTTCCCCAGTGGAGCTTGATGCTTCCCTGGGGATTTTTTTTCATGGCATGGTGGAGTAGGCAAATGGAAGAAGGTTCCCGGCCTTTGTTTTCATGGGGCCTCCCTGAGTCTGGATAATCATCCTGCATTCCGGCATATAGTCATGAAGGATCTGCCTGCAGTTCCCGCAGGGAGGTATGATTTCCTCTCCGTCTCTTCCCCTGACTGCGACAATTGTCTCGAATTCCCGTTCTCCGTTGGTTATAGCGGTTCCGAGTGCTATTTGCTCTGCACAGGCGCCATGGATGGAATAGATGTTGACACCCGTGTATATTCTCCCGTTTTTGCATCTGAGGGCAGCTCCTACTGTATGGAGCTCTCCATCATAATTGTTTTTCACCGCTTTCCTTGCTTCTTCAATCAGCTTGAGATCTTTTTCCGATAGTTTCCTCATATTCTGCTGATTATATCTTATCCATGTCTCAACTATTAAGCTTGATGCAGTTTCCATCCTAAGCTACCTTGAATGATAATTGATGAAACTTTACCTTATCTGATGAGGAAGTATTATGAATGTACCTAACAGATTGACAGTTCTCAGGCTTATCATGGTGCCTGTCTTTTTCATATCATTCTCGATTTCGCTTCTTTCATTTCCATCAGCTCATGTGATTTCCGCAGTGATGATGTTCATCTGCTATGCAGTTGCAGAGCTCTCGGATCTTCTCGATGGAAAGATTGCAAGGAAGTACAACCTTGTTACAGACCTCGGAAAGGTCATGGATCCGTTTGCGGATACGCTTTCGCATCTCACGTTCTTCGTCTGCTTCATGTACAGAGGTATCATGCCTGTATGGGCCTTCATCATAATAATGTGGAGGGAATTCTCCATACTTTTCATGCGTATGCTCATGATGCGTGCTGGTAAGGCAATGCCTGCGAATATATGGGGAAAGAGCAAGACGGTGCTTTATGCGATTGCTTCCATCTTCTCGATTGTTTACATCGTTGTCTCTGCATTCTTTGCAGCAGGAGGATGGAATGACGTTTATGAGACCGTTCTCTACGTGCTCTTCTCGCTTTCAGCCATCGCATCGCTTCTCAGCTTCATTACATATCTTCTTTCGGTCCTCAGGTCCGGAGCATTGAGTGGTATGACAAGATGAGTGACAGCGGTGAGAAAGGTATTCCTTTTGTAGATTTCACAGAAGAGGAGAGAGAAAATGTTGAGATTGTCGTCTCCGATGTGGATGATACGATAACAAAGAACGGGAAGCTCTATCCGAATGCACTTCAGAGCCTCTGGAAACTCAAGAGAATGGGGAAGATGATAGTCCTTCTCACAGGTGGCTCTGCAGGATGGGCTGATGTTTATATAAGACAGTGGCCGGTTGATGCCGTGATTGCAGAGAGTGGAGCTCTCATCCTTGCCCATGGCAAAGGTGGCGGCATTGTCTATAAGTTCAATCCCCTTGTTGATCCTCTTTTCCAGAAAAAGAAGGAGAACCTGATGAAGCTCACAGCCGGGCTTCAGCTCTCAAGCGATCAGTACGCAAGGCTTTATGATATTGCATATGACAAGAAACAGCTGAGCCCGGAGGAGGCAAGGACACTCAAGGGGATGGTTCAGGCTGCCGGGGGACACTGGAGTGAAAGCTCAATTCATATAAACGTGAGCTTTGGTAACTTCAACAAGCGTTCCTCCCTTGTATTCTTCATGGATGCGCTTTTTGATATCAAGGCAGACAGGCTCCGCAGAAATGGCATATACCTGGGAGACAGCCTTAATGATGAGGATCTTTTCTCTTTCATGCCTCTTTCTGTGGGAATGAGAAGCGTTGAAGATAACAGGGATTCTTTTACATTCCTGCCCCGATATATTACCTCCGGGTATGGTGGAGATGGCTTTTCAGCAGTCGTCAGAAGCCTCGAGGGAGCTAATTCCTGAAAAAATAAGGAAATAAAAATTTTTCAAAAAATTGTGCGAATTTTGTTGACAAATTAAGCA